>JAKLEJ010000020.1 GCA_022711695.1 Verrucomicrobiota bacterium
GGGAAACTTGCCCTCGTGGTCCAGCGCCCACAGATGAAAACCCACCGCCGCCTGCCGCAGGTTGCTCAGGCAGTTGGCGCGCTGGGCCCGGGCCTTGGCCCGGCCCAACGCCGGCAGCAGCAGCGCGGCCAGGATGGCGATGATCGCGATCACCACCAGCAGCTCGATCAGGGTGAACGCCCGAGCGGATGTGGACTTCAACCCGGGTTGCGGTTTGCGGCACACCATACGGATGCAGAGGGAGCTTCAACTGTGCCAACCAGCGGCTCACGCTCGCATGGCGTGGCGCGCCCGGTTGCCTTGGCGTCTGGCGGCAGAAGCTCTGTCGCCACGCCGGGGTCTGCGCAGACGCTGCCGGAAAACGGCGCAGAATGCGACGCTCTGCGCGCCGGACTGTTGCTTTTTGCAAGTGCGGGATTCGGAGCCTGGCGCCGCAATCGCAGGGTTCGCGAGGCATGCAAAAGCGTCCTCTTCTCTCCCTCGCGGGCCAGGCGCCGCGCTGAAATCGCTGTGACTGCGGCCGTAACACGCAGGCGAATCCGCCCGGTCCGGAGGCGGCGCGGCCCGGGGGGATGCTTGGCATGGGCCAAGCTTTCCGAAGAGCCGTATGAGCAAGAGCGAACTACAATCCCGGGAAGGAGCCCGCAGCCGTTGCGCCTTCACTCTCATCGAACTGTTGGTGGTGATCGCGATTATCGCGATTCTGGCGGCGCTGCTGCTGCCTGCGTTGGCGAAAGCCAAGGCCAAGGCGCTGCAAGTCCAATGCGTTTCCAATCTCAAGCAGTGCGCCCTGGCGGAGCTGTCCTGGGTGCATGACTCGGAAAACAGCATGTTTCACTGGCGCGTGGATCAGCCTGAGGGATCTCGTTTCCATCCGCTCATGGCCAACGGCTGGTTTCAGTGGGCCTATATCTCCAACAACCTGAGTTCGCCCAAGATCGTGGTCTGCCCGGCGGACAAGGAAAAGACGAGACAGACCGCCAACAACTGGGGCGGCGGACCGGACGGTTTTCTGAATGCGGGCTTCAGAGCCAACTCCGTCAGCTACTTCATCGGCGCCGATGCCGGCCTGGTGGGCGGCAGATTGTCGTTGGAGAAAGCGCAGAACCACGCCTTGTTTGGGGACCGCAACATTCGCTTCGACGGAAAGGGCAACTGTTCGATTGGCATCAGCAGCGCGTGGCAGGTGAACACCCGCCCTGTGCAAGCGGGCGGCTGGACCAACAGCATCCATGATCGCAAGGGCAACCTGGTGCTGGGCGACGGCAGCGTAGCCCAAACGACCTACAGCACTTTTACGAACCTGATGGCGCAGGCGGACGACAACGGCAGCGTGCACCTGATCACGCAATGACCGAGGAAGGCGCGCGAAGGCTGCGCACCCGGCCGCGCCCAAGGGATCTTCCCGTCAAGCACAACTCTGGAGAAAGACTCGCCGCCGCCGGGAAATGCTGGCACGTTTCAAGCATGGGCGACGACCTGTTTGACTATGTGCCGGACGGGGTGTTTACGGTGGACGCACAGTGGCGGGTGACCTTTTTCAACCGGGCCGCCGAGCAAATCACCGGCATCAAGCGCAGCGAGGCCATCGGGCGGCCTTGCTGCGAAGTGTTTCGCGCCAGCATCTGCGAAAGCGCCTGCGCGCTCAAGCAGACCCTGGCCACGCGGCGCCCCGTGGTCAACAAGGTGGTGTATATTGTGGATGCGCGGGGCCAGCGTCTTCCCATCAGCGTGTCCACGGCGGTGTTGCGCAACCAGCGCGGCGAGGCCGTCGGCGGGGTGGAGAGCTTCCGGGATCTGCGCCTGGTCGAGGACCTGCGGCGACTGGCCGAGCAGCAAGACTCCTTCTCCAACATCATGGGCCGGAGCGCGCCGATGCGGCGTCTGTTCGAGCTGCTGCCGGTGGTGGCGGCCAGCGACAGCACGGTCTTGATTGAAGGCCCCAGCGGCGCCGGCAAGGAACTGGTCGCCCGGGCCATTCACGAATTGTCCCCCCGCAAGGCGCGGAAGTTCGTGGCCATCAACTGCGGCGCGCTCCCGGACGCGCTGCTGGAGTCGGAGTTGTTCGGCTACAAGGCGGGCGCCTTTACCGACGCCAAGAAAGACAAGCCCGGGCGTTTCGCGCTGGCTCAAGGGGGCACGGTGCTTTTGGACGAAATCGGCGATATCTCGCCCGCCATGCAAACGCGGCTGCTGCGGGTGTTACAGGAGCGTGTCTATGAGCCGCTGGGCGCGATCGATCCGGTGAAGGCGGACCTGCGCGTCATTGCCGCGACCAACAAGAACCTGCGGGAGCTGGTGCGCAAGGGGGTGTTTCGCGAAGACCTCTTCTACCGCGTCAACGTCGTGAGGGTGGAGCTGCCCAGCCTGCGCGAGCGGCGCGAGGACATTCCGCTGCTCCTCGAGCATTTCATCGCGCGGTTCAACCGGCTGCAGGGCAGGGACATTGCGGGAGTGTCGGACGGAGTCCTGGCGCGACTCATGGAACACGATTTTCCGGGCAATGTGCGCGAACTCGAGAACGTCATCGAACATGCCTTCGTGCTTTGCCGCGGCGCATTGATCGAGGAAATGCATCTGCCACCCCACTTGCGGGGGGAGGAGGACTTCCCGGGAGCTGGATTGCCCCGGGCCCTCACTCTGGAAGCGATGGAAAAGCTTTTGATCCGTAACGCGCTGCAACGCCACAGCGGCAACCGGGCCGCCGCCGCGCGGGAGCTGGGCATCAACGCCAGCACGCTCTTCCGCAAGATCCGAATGCAGAAACTCGATCAGGCGGGTCGCAACCGGCATCCTCGCCCCGGCTGAAGAGCCGGGCCGCGGCGTCCCCTCGTGGCCCCAGGGCTGAAGGCGTTCCGGATTGATGGCGTGGCAGATTGCGCCGGCTCCCAGCGGGCGGGTGTTGCATTCTGCGAGCGGCTCCGACCGGGGCGTCCGGGCCCCGACGCCGCAAGAGCCGGATTTCAGGGCTCCTTTCCCCTTCTTGGCCGGCGCGCGCAAGTTGGCACGAAACTCGCGTCAAGGGGGGCGTGCTGATTGCAGTTCCAAGTTGTCAGGGCCGGGTTTCGCCCGTGCTGGACACAGCCTCGCGGCTTCTGGTGGTGCGGCGCCGGCGCGGACGGGAAGTGGACCGAAAGGAATTCGCGCTCGGGGCGTTATCGGTCGAAGCGCTGGCGCGGAGCGTGGCCGAGTTGCGTGTGGACGTGCTGCTGTGCGCCGCCGTCTCCGAGCCTCTGCGCCTGGCACTCACGCGCTTTGGCGTGCGTGTCGAGCCCCACTTGTGCGGCGAGGTCGAGGCGCTTTTGCGCGCCTTCTGCGCCGGCAACTGCCGCCGCGCCCAGTTCCGGATGCCGGGCTGCTGGGATCACCAGGAACCGGATGGCCGAGCCTGCCGGGCCGGCCCGGCCCGCAGAATCCCAGCCCACCCGTCGAGCCAGTCGCTATGAAACACCAGCGCCCCGTTGTGCCCCCGCCGCCGAGCCCGGAGCTTCTGGAAACCACGCGTCTGCGGGCTCATCCGCGCTGCCTGCTCTGCGACGCCGCTGGCCCGCTGGGGCTGGGTCAGGAGTTTATCCTGCAGGCGGACGGCAGCGTGCAAAGCACGTTCGAGGGCGGAGAGGCTTTCGAGGGTTATGTGGGGCTGCTCCATGGAGGTGTGACTGCCGCCCTTCTGGACGGGGCCATGACCAACTGCCTGTTCGCGCGGGGCGTGCGGGGGCTTACCGCCGAGTTGACGGTGCGCTTCCGCGAGCCCGTGGAAACAAAAGGCCGGATGACCGTGCGCGCGCGCCTGGCCGAGTCCCATGGCCGGCTTCACCTGCTGCGGGCCGAACTGCGGCAGGGCGGACGCCTCAAGGCTGCGGCGGTGGGCAAATTCCTGGAAAGCCATGGCTGAAACCATCACCCTCACCGTGCTGGTGGAAAACTCCGCGCACAGCCGGGGGCTGATGGCGGAGCACGGGCTGGCGTTTCATATTCAGGCCGGTCGCGAGAGCCTGCTGGGCGGCATGCACCTGCTGGCCGCCAGCCCGGAGCGGATGGCGCGCACGGTCGAGGCTCTGCGCCAGAAAGGCGTCCAACGGCTGGGGCCGGCCCATTGCACCGGAGCCGCAGCCACCGCGCGGCTGTGGCATGCGTTTCCACAGGCCTGCGCGGCGTGCTCGACTGGCAGCCGCTTTGCATTCCAGCGATAAGAGGCATCTCCACCCAGGAAGCAGCACCCCCTTTTCCAATTCCAAAGGAACACCTTGAACTCAACTATGAACCAACCTCAATCACCTCTATCGGGCTCAATCCTGAAAATCGCCCTGCCTGTCGTAGGCGGCCGTCTCCACAGCCATTTTGGGGGCTGCGCATTCTTCGCCCTGGTGGAAGCCGACCCCCACAGCCGGACTATCCTGTCCTCGCGCACAGTGGCGGCGCCGCCCCACACGCCGGGGTTCTTTCCGGGATGGCTGCGCGCCCAAGGCGTGCAAGCCGTGATCGCGGGCGGCATCGGGCAGCGCGCGCTCGAGTTGTTTGCCGCGCAGGGCATCGAGGTGCGCGCCGGTGAGCCGGGAGCCCCGGCCGAGGAACTCGTCGCCCGCTATTTGAACGGGACGTTGACAGGCGCGCCGTCAGGCTGCTCGGAACACGGCCATCATCACGAGCACGACGGGGCGCCGTCAGGCAACCCGGGGAACAAGGCATGAAGATTGCGGTCACCTCCCAGGGCCCGCACTGCGGCTCTCCCGTGGACCTCCGTTTTGGCCGGGCCCCCTTCTTCTTCATCGTGGACACGGAAACCGGACAGCAAATCGCGGTGGACAATGCAGGCGGCGCGGGCGCGGTTCAGGGGGCGGGCACGCAAGCGGCCCAGACGCTGGCCCGCCGGGGAGTCCAGGCGGTGGTCACCGGCCACGTCGGGCCCAAAGCGTCGACGGGGCTACAGGCGGCGAACATCGCCGTCTATGGCGCCACAGGCGGCACGGTCGAAGAAGCCCTGAAGGCGTTCATGGCGGGCCAGCTTCAGCGGGTGGAGGGGGCGGATGTGCGAGGACACTGGTGATGAACACCTCACTCGACTGCATCCCCTGCTTTGTAAAGCAAAGCCTGAACGCCGCGCGGATGATGACGGGCGACGCCGGATTCCAGGAGCGGATTGTCCGCCAGGTGCTGCGCCGCGCGGCGCGGCTGAATCTGGCCCAGCCGCCGCCAGTGGCGGCGCGCTGGATTCATCGCCAGGTGCGCCGGTCGGCTGGTCGGGCTGACCCCTACCTCGAGGTCAAACGGGAGTCCAACCGGCTGGCGCGGGCGCTGCTGCCGGCGTGGCGAAAACGCGTGGGGGCCTCGGCCAATCCCCGGCTGGCCGCCGTCAAGCTGGCCATCGCCGCCAACCTCATCGATTACGGGGCCAAAGGCGATCTGAAGGCGGAGGACATTCCCGCCGCGCTTGAGGATTCCTATGCCGCGCCGCTGGAGGGAAATGTCGAAGAGTTCTTTGAAGCCGCAGCGCGCGCGCGCGACCTGTTGTTCCTTGCTGACAATGCGGGCGAGCTGGTCTTTGACCGGCTGCTGCTTGAACTCCTCCCCCGGGAGAAGACGACTGTCGTGGTCAAAGGGGGGCCGGCCATTAACGACGCCCTGGCGGCAGATGCGCGGGCCGCGGGTCTCACGCGGTGGATCGAGGTGGTGGACAACGGCAGCGACGCAACCGGGACGCTGCTGGAGTCGTGCAGCGCCGCGTTTCGGCGGCGGTTCGCCCGCGCCGACCTGATCCTCGCCAAAGGCCAGGCGAACTTCGAGTCATTGGACGGCTGCAACAAAGACATTTTCTTTCTGCTGAAGGTCAAGTGCCCCGTGGTGGCCCGGCATTTGGGGCGCCCGGTCGGGAGCCTGGTCCTTCAGCGGAATGTCCCCACGGTCAAAGGGGCGCGACGGCCACGGACCGCCCGTGAGGGCTGCGGGGAAGGACCCAACCGAAAAACACGACAAAGAGAAAGGAATCGATCATGACACCCATGGGAGATGGAACCGGCCCGCTCGGGCAGGGAGCGGGAACAGGCGGAGGCCTGGGACCTTGCGGCGGCGGCCAAGGCCGCGGCTGGTGTGGCGGCCGAGGGATGGGCGGCCGCCAGGGAAAAGGCGGCCGCGGGCAAGGCCGAGTGCGCGCCATCGGTTCGGCTGCTTCCACCGAAGCGGCCGGCAATAAGCCGGCGACGCCGGAAGAAGACAAAACAACCTCCTAGAGGAAAGGAGAAAGATTATGCCGGAAAGCAATCAAGCGGGGCCTGCGGGCCAAGGACCGATGACCGGCCGGGAGGCCGGAAGTGGCGTGGGTTTCAATGCGGCCGGCGGGTCGCAGCCAATGCCCGGCTGGGGATTTGGGCGTGGGGCCGGCCGGGCGGCCGGCGGACGAGGCTGGAGCGGCGGACGAGAGGGCGGTGGCTGGGGCCGCCGGTTTTGTTACCGCGCCACCGGCCTGACTGGCTGGCAGCGGGCGGCCCTGGGCATGCCGGGATGGGGAGGGTCAGGGCCTGTCAGCGGCCCGCAGCAGGACTCGCCGAACGCCGGTGTCAGACCCGAGATGGCTGCCCTGCGGGAGCAAGCCAGCCGATTGGAGGCCATGCTCGAGCAAATCCGGAAGGACATCGCCGAACTGTCAAAAACCGAAGCCAGAGCACAACGCCGAAACCTGGAATGAACCGAACCTCGACGGGAAAGGCAAGGGCGGCCAGCCAAACGCTGCGGGCCATGCTTCATTCCAAGATTCACGGCGCCACCCTGACCGGAACGGAACTCCATTATGAAGGCAGCGTGGCTGTGGATCGCCTGCTGCTGGATGCGGCGGACATTCTCCCCGGAGAACAAGTGGACGTGCTCAATCTGAGCAACGGCTCACGCATCACGACCTACATCATCGAAGCGCCGGCGGGGTCCGGCACCGTGCTCCTGAATGGGCCGGCGGCGCGGCGCGGCCAGAAAGGCGACGGCGTCGTGTTGCTGACCTACTGCCTGTTGCCGGAAAGCCAGGCGCGGTCTTTTCGGCCCAGGGTGATTCGTCTCAACCGCCACAACCAGCCGCTGCCCGCCGGAGCCGACTCTCAATGAAGATCGCGATTGCCAGCGGCAAAGGCGGCACGGGCAAAACCACCGTGGCCGCGAATCTGGCCTGGGTGGCGGCCCAAGCCGGCGCCGACGCGGCCTATGTGGATTGTGACGTGGAGGAACCGAATGGACACCTCTTCCTGAAGCCGGTCATTGAAACCGGGCAAGCCGTCACCAGACTTGTGCCCCGGGTGGATGCCCAACACTGCGCGCTCTGCGGCGAGTGCGGTCGGTTCTGCCAGTTTCATGCCATCGTGTGCTTGGGGCCGCGGGTGGTGGTTTATCCCGAGCTGTGCCATGGTTGCGGCGGCTGCCGCCTGGTCTGTCCGCAGAATGCCATTGGCGAAGAGAAGCAGGAAATCGGGCGAGTGGCGGTCGGGCAGGCTGGCCGGCTTCGTTTTGTGCAGGGGCGTCTCCGCGTGGGCGAGGCGCAGAGCCCGCCGGTCATCCGGGCGACCAAGGCCGCCGTCCCGCCCGTGGAGCAGGTGCTGCTGGATGCCCCGCCGGGCAACTCCTGCCCGGTGGTGGAGACGGCGCGGGGAAGCGATTTGGTGCTGTTAGTGTGCGAGCCCACGCCCTTTGGCCTGCACGATCTGGAGGCGGCCCTCGAGGTGTCCAAGCGCTTGAAACTGGGGTGCGGCGTCGTGATCAATCGCGCTTTGGTTGGCCACCCGCAGGCGCGGGAACTGTGTCGTCAAAGGCGTATTCCTGTCCTGGCGGAGATTCCGGACAATATGGCTGTGGCGGAGGCATGCTCCGAGGGCCGTCTGGCCATCGAGGCGGTGCCAGGGCTGCGAAAGACTTTTGCGCAGATGTGGTTGCGTCTCTGCGCCGCGACCGGCACACAGGATCTGCCCGCAGCCGTGCAAAGGAACTTGGAAGAGTGGGCTGGGCCCGCTGTTGGACCCCCTGGCCGGACATCGACAGCCTCGTCAGCCCCAGTTTGTTATCTGGCTTTTCGGCATCAGAAGTCGAATCCGGCCCACCATTCGTTTGGCGCTTCTCCGTCCAAGTAAGCCGTCAAAAGTATGCCTGAAGTGGTCGTTATCAGCGGAAAAGGAGGAACGGGCAAGACGTCCGTAGCGGCTGCTCTGGCGTCAATGGCGCAGCCCCTGGTGGTGGTTGACTGCGACGTGGATGCTTCAAATCTGCACCTGGCGCTCGATCCGCGCATCCAAGAGCGACACGTTTTTGTTGGCGGACCCAAAGCCCGGATCAAACCGGGCCATTGCGTGGCCTGCGGCAAATGTGAGGAGTTGTGCCGGTTCGACGCAGTCTATTTCGACGGTCCGGGCAATGGTCGCGTGCCCCGAACCTGCCGTGTGGACCCGGTCGCCTGCGAGGGTTGCGGCGTCTGCGTCCGGTTTTGCGCGGAAAGCGCTGTGGAATTCATCCCGGCTGAGACCGGCCGCTGGTTTGTTTCCAGGACTCGCGTGGGACTGATGGTCCATGCCGATTTGGAGCCAACGGCAGGCAACTCCGGAAAACTGGTGCAACAATTGCGGCAGAAAGGCCGGGAACTGGCGGCGCGGGACGGCCGATGGCTGCTTTGTGACGGCTCCCCTGGCATTGGCTGCCCGGTTATCGCCTCGCTGACTGGCGCCGACCTCGCATTGATCGTGGTGGAGCCGACCTGCAGCAGCCTGCATGACCTGGAGCGGGTGGAGGACCTCTGCCGGCATTTCGGCATCGACGCCGTGGTAGCCATCAACAAATGGGACATAAACCCGTCGTTGACAGAACAAATCGAAAGCCAAGCCAAGGCGCGGCATTTGCCGAGCGCGGGTCGCGTCCGTTACGACCCGAGCGTCAGCGAGGCGCAAAACTGGCGGAAGTCGGTGGTTGAATACGACCCAGCGGCGGGGGTTTCGCAGGATTTGAGGAGTTTGTGGGACACTGTGCAGTCCCGACTCCGTCAGAGGCAATCGGCTTCGCCCAGACCATGACACGCGTTCAAGCCCAATTTTTCCCACCGCCTCGCCACATTGCGATTCCGGGCCAGACCTGGCCCTGGCTTATCGGGCAAGCGCTCATCTGACTATGATAGAAAAAAGCGTCTCAAACCTCCACAAACTCGGGGTGCGTTCACTCCCAACCAACTTCGGCCCCCTCAAAGGGGCGAACGCCAACGCGCGCATCACCGGGCCGTGCGGCGACACCATGGAAATCTGGCTTGGAATCGGCGGGGCAAAGATAGTCCAGGCTGCCTTTGCCACCGATGGCTGTCATTCCTCCATTCTCGCGGGGAGCATGACCGCGTGGCTCGCCGAGGAAAGGACCCTCGAGGAAGCGCGGCGGTTAAGCCAGGCGGAGGTGCTGAAGGCGGTTGGCAACGGCGTGGAACCGCATTGCGCGCTGCTGGCAGTGAACACCCTGCACGCCGCCCTGGATGCCCATCTGCGTCAAGAAAGTCGCGCCGGCGCGCCCTGCTCCGCGGCGCCCTCACCGGAGTCGGCTGCCGGCGCGGCGCCCGCGCCGCCGCAAGCCCAGGAGGAAGCGGCCCTGAGAGCCCGCCTGCAATCCATCCGCCAGAAACTGGTCGTCCTGTCCGGAAAAGGCGGCGTGGGGAAGAGCACCGTGGCCGCGAACCTGGCGTTGTCCCTGGCGATGAGCGGCCAGCGCGTGGGGCTGCTGGACGTGGACATTCATGGTCCGAGCATTCCCAAGCTCATGGGGTTGGAAGGGGAACGGCCGGACCTCGACGGAGACACCATTCAACCCCTGCGCGTCAGCCCCAATCTCAAGGTGATGTCCATCGGCTTCCTGCTCGGCGGCAAGCGAGACGCGGTGATCTGGCGGGGGCCGATGAAGTCCGGGGTGATCCGGCAGTTTTTGTGCGACGTGGCCTGGGGCGAACTGGATTTTCTGGTCATCGATTCTCCCCCTGGCACCGGCGACGAGCCGCTCAGCGTGGCCCAATTGATCGGGCCCGGTGCGGCGGCCGTCATAGTGACGACGCCCCAGGAGGTGGCCGTGGCGGACGTGCGCCGGTCGGTGACCTTTTGTGAGCGCCTCTCGCTTCCCGTCCTCGGCGTGATCGAAAACATGAGCGGCTTTGTCTGCCCGCACTGCCGCCAGACCACGGACTTGTTCAAGTCCGGCGGAGGGGAAGAGCTGGCGCGGGAGATGGGCGTGCGCTTCCTGGGACGAGTCCCTCTGGACCCGCACGTGGTGATTTCGGGCGACACCGGCACGCCCTTTGTGCGGCGTTACGCCGACAGCCCCTCCGCTCTCGCCTTCGCCCAGATCGTCCGCGCCCTCCTGGAACCGGCGGAGTCGTGCGCTTCGGCGGCGCCGCCGGCCGGGGCCGCAGCGGGACCCTCCAAACCGCAGCCCGAACCATGAAAGCCTCTTACGACCGGGCTCGGCGGAGGGCCGCCGGCCAAACTGCTGAACCTTCTCGACGCCCATGGCGGAACCATTGAAAAGGAACGCCGATCGAGCCGCTCAGGCCGGCCGGGCGTTGCGCCGGGTCGGACTCGGGCTGCTTGGGACGTTCCTCCTTGGGGGAGCGCTGGCGCAAACGGGCGGCCCGGCTCTGGCGGTCGGCGCAGGCGCCTCCGCATGGGGCCTCTTCGCGCTTTTTACGCTCTATTTCTTCCGTGATCCGCCGGCGCGCGCGCCGCACGATCCCGATGCCGTGGTCGCGCCCGCCCATGGCCGGGTGGATTGTGTCGAGGAAACGGTCGAGCCGGAGTTCATCGGCGGGCCCTGCCGACGCATTTCCATCTTCCTCTCGGTGTTCGATGTGCATGTCCAGAGCGCGCCAGTCTCCGGAAGCGTCGTCCATTTGCGGCGCCGCCCGGGGCAGTTTCTCAGCGCGCTCCGCTCTGAATCGGCCACGCATAACGAAAGCGTCCTTATCGGAATGGAGTGGGAGGCCCAGGCGGGACAGCGCATTGCCCTGCGCCAGATTGCCGGCGTGATCGCGCGTCGGATTCTCACCTGGGTGGAACCGGGCGAGCGGGTCGGACGCGGTGAGCGCGTCGGAATGATCCAGTTTGGCTCTCGTTGCGACCTTTACCTGCCGCTCACGGCGCGCATCACCGTGAAACCGGGCGACAAAGTCGCCGGCGGCGAGACCGTCGTGGCCGGCTGCTGGTCGACTCCCGGCCAATCGGCCCGCGCCATGACCTGCCAGAAGCCCGCGACTCGCTTGTAACCTTTGCTCCACCCCGGGCTCAATCGCCATGACGACGACAACCACATTGCCATTGAAAAGCCTGCGGGAAATCGCGGGCGCGGCCTTTGACAGCGAACTCTGTTCGACGACCTCGCCTGTGCTGGTTCTCTTCCACACTCCCTGGTGCGGCCGCTGCAGGATCCTGGAGCCCTCACTGGCGAGGCTCGCCCGCAAATGGGAGGGTGAAGTGAGCATCGCCAAGGCAAATCTGGACCAGAGCCCGGAACTGGCCGCCCGCTACGGCATCGCTGGAACCCCAACGCTGATCCTCTTTTGCGGCGGCGCGCCCATCGCGTGTTTCGCCGGGACGATTGCTCCGCGCCAACTCGAGCCGCAGGTGCGCGGGCTGCTTGCCGACTATGCGCAGCCCACCGGAACGGCGGCGCGCCGCCGAAGCGACCGCGCCAAACCTCCGCCGCTGGCGGGACCGGGCCTGGCCGAAGCCGCCATGAGAACTCGAGGTCCGAATATGAAAGTCATCGGGTTGATTGGCGGAATGAGCTGGGAATCGACCATCGAATACTACCGGCTGATCAACGAAGCCGTCCGAGAGCGGCTGGGCGGGCTGCATTCCGCGAAGTGCGTTCTTGACTCGGTTGACTTTGCGGAAGTGGAGGCGCTGCAGCGGCAGGGGCGGTGGAGGGACGCGGCTCGACTGCTGGCGGCAGCCGGCCAAAACGTGGAGAATGCCGGCGCCGACTTGGCGCTCATCTGCACCAACACCATGCACAAGCTGGCCGACACAGTTCAAGCATCCATCGGCATTCCCCTTTTGCACATCGCCGATGCCACGGCAGAAAAGGTGAGACAGGCGCGCTTTCAGCGAGTGGGGTTGCTGGGGACTCGATTCACCATGGAGGAGGATTTCTACCGCGGCCGCCTGGCCGATCGCCATGGCTTGGAGGTGATGATCCCAAACCCCGAAGAGCGCCAGGTCCTTCACCGCGTCATTTACGAAGAACTCTGTGTCGGCGCCATCCGGCCCGAATCGCGCGCGCTGATTGCCAGCACCATCAACCGGTTGGTTCAGACGGGCGCGGAAGCGATCATCCTGGGATGCACGGAGCTGGGGCTCCTGCTCCATGACGAAGACAGTCGCGTGCCGCTCTTCGACACGACGCGCATCCACGCGCTGGCCGCGGTGGACTATGCGCTCAAAGGCAATGCATCATGAGGCAATACAGCATTTCAACCGTGGTAAACCTGCCCTTCGACCAGGCGCTTGGCGAAACGCGGCAGGCGCTGAAGGACGAAGAATTCGTCGTGATCACCGAGATCGATCTGCAGGCGGAACTGGCGAACAAACTGGGCCGGCAGATTCGGCCCTACTCCATTCTTGGGGTCTGGGCGCCCTCGTGGGAACACCAGGCGCTCCAAGAGGAACCGGACATCGCCCTGCTGATGCCGAGCCACGTCTGCCTGTGGGACAACGGGGATGGCTCCTGCACACTGGCGACCGCCGACCTTGAACATCTGTGCCGGGCCGACGACAAGCCGCTCCTGGCCGAAGCCGCCCGCGCAGTCCACGCCCGGCTGCGGGCGGTGGCGGCTTCGGCGCAGTTCGCCGGAGTGACGGCCAAGCCCAAGGGGCCCGCAAGATGATCCGGCCGGCCGGGCTGTAGCCATGAATTGCCAAACCCAACATTACGTCTTCGGTCCCGTGGCGTCGCGGCGCCTGGGCCGATCGCTGGGCGTGGATCTCGTGCCATTCAAGACGTGCAGCTACGACTGCGTCTATTGCCAGTTGGGCCGCACCACCGCCCGAACGCTCGAGCGCAGGGAATGGACGCCGATGGATGCGGTGTTGGAGGAGCTGAAGCGCAAGCTCCCGTGCCGCCCGGATTACATCACACTCAGCGGTTCCGGCGAGCCGACGCTGCACTCACGGATTGGCGAGATCATTGAGCGCATCCAGGTCATGACCCGCATCCCGGTGGCCGTGTTGACCAACGGCTCGCTCCTCTGGCAGGCGGAGGTCCGCGCGCAACTGGCCGACGCGGACGTGGTTCTGCCCTCGCTGGATGCCGGCGACGATCTGCGCTTTCGCGCGCTCAATCGCCCGCATGACGGCATTGTCTTCGAGAGGATGGTGGAGGGGCTCGTTGAGTTTCGGCGCGAATTCCGGGGGCAATACTGGCTGGAGGTCTTTTTGCTCAACGGCTACACGGCCCTCCAGTCCGAGGCGCTCAAGATCGCCGCATGGGTCAGAGAAATCCGCCCGGACAAGGTCCAGCTCAACACCGTTGCCCGGCCGCCGGCCGAGCATTTCGCCATCGCCGCGCCGATGCCACGCCTGAAGCAACTGGCCAGGCTGTTTCGACCGGTTGCCGAGGTCATCGTGGAACGGCATGGCGCGCGCCACCCGGCGGCCATGGAGCCCGAGGCCGGGGCGGTGCTCGAGCTGTTGCGCCGACGGCCGTGCACGGCGCAAGACGTGGCCGACGGCCTGGGCCTGCTTCCGAACCACGCCCTGAAGCTCCTGACCCGCCTCGAAAGCCGGCGCCAGATCGAAAGGCAGCCGATCGCCGGCCAGTGTTTCTATCGCGCGGCCGCACCGAGCCGACCCTCGAAAAACCCCGGCCGATCCCGGCAGGCAAGCTGCCACGAAGGCCCGCAACCCGCATGAGAATGCC
This sequence comes from Verrucomicrobiota bacterium, assembly GCA_022711695.1. Taxonomy (GTDB): domain Bacteria; phylum Verrucomicrobiota; class Verrucomicrobiia; order Limisphaerales; family JACRJZ01; genus JACRJZ01. The sequence goes on from JAKLEJ010000020.1 coordinate 13,903, forward strand.
AGCGCATCGCAGAAGCCCCGTGGCGATCCCGACATTGGCCCGCTTCGTCTCTCTTTCCAGCCAACAAACCATCAAACTCAAACCAAAAGACAAGTTATGACAGCAACAACCTCCGCCTCAAACCAGGCCGGCGCCGCTGAAAGCGCCCCGGTCCGCATTCCGCTGATCGGCGATCCGGCCCCTGCCTTCAAGGCACACACCACCCAGGGCCCCATGGATTTCCCCAAAGACTACGCGGGCAAGTGGGTCATCCTCTTCAGCCATCCGGCTGACTTCACCCCGGTCTGCACGACGGAGTTCATGACCTTTGCCTCGATGATGCCGGAGTTCCAGGCGTTGAACTGCGAACTGGTGGGGCTCTCGATCGACAGCCACTACGCGCACATCGCCTGGCTGCGCACCATCAAGGAGAAGATCCGGTACAAGCACATGGCCAATGTGGAAGTGACCTTCCCGCTCATTTCCGACGTGAAGATGGAGGTCGCCAAGGCCTATGGCATGGTCCAGCCGGGCGCCAGCAGCACGGAGGCTGTGCGCGCGGTGTTCATCATCGATCCCCAGGCCAGGATTCGCGCCGTGCTGTATTACCCGCTCTCGAATGGGCGCAATTTCCCCGAGCTCAAGCGCCTGTTGATTGGGCTGCAAACCAGCGACGCTCATGGGTGCGCCACGCCCGCCGACTGGCAGCCGGGCGAGGACGTGATCGTGCCCCCGCCCGGGTCCTGCGGCACGGCCAAGGAGCGAGTGGAGAAGCCGGATGCCGACGCCTATGCGCTTGACTGGTTCATGACGTTCAAGAAACTGCCCAAAGCGAAACTGAATATGCCCGCGGCAGCCAAAACATAGCCACAAGGCCTACTCACCACGGTGAGGGGCCTGAGGCGCGGTCGCCGGGATGGACGCTCTTGCCGCAAGGCACTTTGCACGGCGCGCCCAAAGCGAACCGTCGCATTTTGCCAGGATTCAACAGCCAGGCTTTCGACCGAACCGCGTCAAACAGTTGATTGTTAATATGATCGCTTTTCTTCCTCCCTCCGGCTCAATTTGGCACGCGACTGGCATCAGGCCCCTTACGGGAAAAGGAACTCCCACTGCATGATGACACAACTCAGCACGACCGAGGCAGGGAAGACGATCGCTTTCCAAACGATCGGCATCCTGCGCACACCCCACCAGTTGGCGGAGCACACACCGTTGCTTGACATCAAGCCGTTTGTCCCTCGCTTTGACCAGGTCCAGGCCGCCCGCGGCGGCTGGACCGAGGAGGTGGACGAGCTCACCGCCCGCCGCCGCGGAGAACGAGGCTGCCGCCCATGAAAAAGCAAAACGGGATGACCCTGGTGTTTGTGTGCTCCGGCGCGGCCGACGTGGGCGAACTCACCGACCGCGCCGCGCGGAGACTGCGGGACCTCGGCCATGCCGCGATGTCGTGCCTGGCCAGCATCGGCGCGCGCGATCAGGATATCCTGTTCAACGCGGACCTGGCCGGGCGGGTGTTGCTGATCGACGGCTGCCCGAAGGCTTGCGCCCGGCGCGCCTTCGAGCAGGCCGGCCTGCATCGCTTCACGCACCTGGACTTGAGCCAGGCGGGCCTGCTCAAAGGGCGGAGCCCGGCGACGTCCACGAACGTCGAAACGGTGGTGAAAAGGGTCGTGGCGATTCTCAAGAGGCGGCGACAGCCGCCGCGGAAACGCCCTGCTCGCAGGAAAGCCTGAGGCGCGCATGAAAGACCCTTCCCGAGAGGAACGCGTCCTGGATGACTGCCCCGGCGAGGCGAGGCGCGGGCGGAGAGCATCGTTCGCGGATCCAGCCGGCCTGGCCCGGGCCTCCCTCGGCGGTCTCCACCCACGCGGCGACGCCTGGTTCGGCCTGCCTCCACACAAACCCCGCTGCCGGCTCTTATGAACTCGCTTTCCTTTTCCGCCCCCGTCGCGTTGGCGATCTACTGCGCGCTGGTGCTGCTGGCTTCGCTGGCGGGCGGCTGGCTGCTGCTGGCCTTGCGTCTCACGCACCCGCGCCTGCAGACCGCCGTCAGTTTTGTCGCCGGCTTGATGCTGGGCATGGCGGTGCTGCATTTCATTCCCCACAGCTTTCAGCAACTCCATTCGGTGGACCGCACCGCGCAGTGGATCCTGGGCGGATTCATGGCGATGTTCTTCCTGCAGCGCTTTTTTCCGCACCACCACCACGATGTGCCCGAGGGGGCGCCCGAGCAGGGGCCGAGCGGCGGCGCCGAACTGGGCGCCTCGGAACATTCTGGCCAGCACGGGGCCGCCTGCACGCTGGCGGCGCGGTCCGCCAGCCGGCTCTCCTGGGCCGCCACCACGGTGGGCATGGGCTTGCACTCGCTGGTGGGCGGGCTGGCCCTGGCCGCCTCGGTGGCCGCCCAGGGCCAGGAGGAGGGCGGCCTGGTGGGCCTGGGGACCGCGCTGGTCATCATCCTGCACAAGCCTTTCGACGCGCTGGCGGTGGGCACGCTGATGGCCGCCAGCGGATCTTCACGCTTTGCCCGTCACCTGATCAACAGCTTGTTTGCCTGCGTCACTCCTTTGGGCGCGGCCTTGTTCTATGCGGGCGCAAGCCACCTGATGGGGGCAAATCCGGCGGTCGTGGGCGGGGCGCTGGCCTTCTGCGCCGGCACGTTCCTGTGCATCGCTTGCGCGGACCTCCTGCCCGAGCTTCAATTTCACTCCCATGATCGGCTCCGGCTTTCGCTGGCCCTGCTGGCCGGGATCGGCGTGGCCGTGGTCATTGGCAAGCTCGGCCATTCCGGCCACCACCACCCCGCACACCCGCCGCCGGCCGCGCCCGCCCGGCTGCCGGGGGCATGATTGCCGCCGCAGGCGCCAAAGGCCAGGCGCCTTGCTGCGCGGCTTCTTTGAGGCTTGCTACCCCGGCCCCAGAGGCGCAATCTTGCTCCAGATTCTCAATAACCGGATCAAACGCTCACAACCTATGCCCTTGAGGGTGATTGTCATCGGAGGCGTGGCCGCTGGCCCCAAAGCGGCCGCCAAGATCATGAGGCTGGAACCCCAGGCCCAAGTGACCTTGCTGGAAAAGGGGCCGCTGATTTCCTACGCCGGGTGCGGCCTGCCCTATTACGTGGCCGGCCTGGTCAAGGAACCGAAGGATCTGATGAGCACGCCGGTTGGGGTCGTCCGGGATGCGGCGTTCTTCGACAAGGTGAAGAACGTGAAAGTGCTCGCGGAAACGGAGGCTTTGGAGATCGACCGCGCGGGCAAGCGCGTCCGGGCCCGGCGCGCGGGAGAGGCGGCGGATTTCTGGCTGGATTACGACAAGCTCGTGCTGGCCACAGGCGCCAGGCCCCTCCTTCCGCCCATCCCGAACATCGACCTGGCCAACATCCGCACCCTGCACAGCGTCCCCGACGCCGAGGCGATCCGCTCTCTGGTGGCCGGGGGCCGGGTTCGCGACGTGGTGATCGTCGGCGGGGGACTGATCGGCATCGAGGCGACCGAGGCCCTGGCGCAACGGGGATGCCGGGTGACCCTCGTCGAATTGCTGCCCCAGATTCTGGGCATGCTGGATTGGGAAATGGCGCGCTTGGTCGAGCAACACCTGGCGGAGCGCGGTGTCCGGGTCCTGACTCGTGCCCGGGTGACAGCTTTCGAGGGTGAAGGCCAGGTGCGCGGCGTCGTCACCAGCGCAGGCCGGCTGGCCGCCGACCTGGTGGTGCTGGCCATAGGCGTGCGCCCCA
>JAKLEJ010000200.1 GCA_022711695.1 Verrucomicrobiota bacterium
GATGATGCCGATCTTGCTGGGGGGAAGCCGGCGCAAGGTGGGCTTGTGAAAATGGTCGTAGTGGGCGTGAGTCAGCAGGACCAGGTCCACCGGGGGCAGGTCCCGCAGCCGCAGGCCGGGGCGCTTGACGCGTTTCATCAGGAACAGCCAGTTGGCAAAATTCGGGTCGATGAGCACGTTCAGATCGTTGAACTGGATCAGGAACGAGGCGTGTCCGATCCAGGTGACTGCCACCTTGCCGCGGCCCAACCGGGGGAAGGCCGGGGGCCGATGCTCCCCCTTCCGGCGCGTGAACAGCGGCTTCCAGACCATCTGGTAAAAGAAGGTCCGCGGATTGAAATGCCCGCTGGGCGTCAGCTCCTTGAAAGAACGGGGGAGGCGGCGGCGCGGCTTTGACGCGCCATGCCGCCCCTTATTCAAACCTGTGTTCATTTATTCCTGGGATATTGATAGCGCGGTCTCGAATAAAAAACAAACCCGCAGGTCCAATCGGTTGGAGCGAACGAACAGGGTTCGCCAACGAAAGGCAAGCTATGAAAAAGACGATTTTGTCGGGCATGGTGGCGGCGGTGGCGCTGGCGGGAGCGCAGCAGGCGCGGGCCGATCATGGCTGGTGTGTGGCAGGGGCCGTTCTGGGCGGCGTGGCCCTCGGGGCCGCCATCACCACTCTGGCGCAGCCCTGTCCGCCTCCGGTTTATGTGGCCCCGGCCCCCGTGGTGGCCCCTCCGCCCGTGGTCTATCGGCCGGCGCCGGTCGTGTATGCGCCGGCCCCCGTGGTGGTGGCCGCGCCCGCCCCGGTGTACGTCGCGCCGCCGCCGGTGATGTATGTGCGCCCCGCCCCGGTGGTCTATGGCTATCCGCCCCCGCGCCCGCACTATTATCCTCGTCCTTTTCCTTACCGGCACTACCACCGGTAAGGCCATAGTGACAAAACGCAAACCCGCCTGGTTTCGACCAGGCGGGTTTTCTTATGCGCGCTCCTTCAGAACCTCCGCTCGAGCCCCCGAGGGGGAGCGCGCTCCAGGAGCGCGCCCACCGATGAGGCGCCCTTCCGCCGGGCGGCCGGCGCCCTCCCGCGGGCTCAGCCCGTCACCGCGATCTTGCGCGGCTGCAATCGTTCCGCTTTGGGCAAATGCACCGTCAGCAACCCCTGCTCCAGACGCGCGGAAATCTTGCCGCCGTCAACCGTCGGATCGATCTCGAACACGCGGCGGAACCCGGCGGGCTTCGACTCCACATAAACCGGGTTGCCAGGCAGCCGGGCCGCGTCCCGCCGTCCGGTCAGCGTCAGGGTGTGTTCCTCCAGGGTGACCTCCAGGCCTTCGCGCGAAACGCCGGGCATGTCCGCCTCGATCAGGTAGGCATCCCGCAGTTCCAGCACGTTCACAGCCGGCAGCAGCCAGTTCTCCTCCGCCACAGCCTGGGGTTTGTTCCGATGCGCTTGGGTTTCAACGATGTTTTTCATGGCTTTGAAAGTTGAGGTTGTGTGGGGCGCGGGCCGCCCTCAAGAGCGGCCCGCGCGCTCCGGTTTCAGTTGATCTTCACTTCGATCTGCTTGGGCTTGGCCTCTTCCGTCTTGGGAAGGGTCACCGTCAGCATGCCATCCTTGTAGGCAGCCGTCACTTTGTCCATCAGCACCGGCGAGGGCAGGGTGATGGACCGCTGGAACCGGCCGACGAATCGCTCCGAGCGATGCAGTTCGGCGTCCTTGTGCTCTTCCTCGTGCTTGCGCTCCCCCGCCAGGGTGAGCACGCCCTCGTGCAGCGAGATCTCGATTTCCTCTTTCTTCAGGCCCGGCAGTTCGGCCTTCACCACCAGGTTGTCCTTGTCTTCGTACAGGTCCACCGCCGGCAACCATCCGCCCAGGAACTGCTGAGAGGCCCGGGTAAACTCGCTTAGAGGCGCTTCGAACAAACGGTCAATCTCGTCCCTCAGCGTGCTCAGTTGCCAAAACGGCGCGGCCGTCACTTCCGGTCTGTACCAACGTGTCAGTGTCATCTTGTTTTCCTTTCTCTTAGATTGTTCAACAATTTCGTTTCAATGCCATTACCTATAGCTCAAACGATGCCAGCTCGTTCAGGAAGCAAAGAATTGTCATATATAGCTTATTATATGTATTATGTGCGTATTGTTAATGGCTCGCAAAACAACTAAATAGCGCCATAATGTCTCTACTAGGGACAGGTATAGTTTCGGCACATGGGTCATAATGTCGCCTTTGTGATATGCCTGATTTCACGCGGCGGACTTGACGGTTGGCGGCGGCGTCGCTTTCACCGAAATCTTGACCAACGCCCGCCTGGAGCCCGACGCGATCGGCTGAACTCCGCAAGGGAACCTCGTGACGGCGAACGAAGGGGATTACAGCGTGGACCTGGCCGCCGACCAGTTCGTGGGCGGGCGAATCGGGATGAGCACGGGACCGCGCTCAGGAGCCGGTAAGGAGCGCCGGCTTGGCCGTCCCCTGGCGGGCGGCTAGGACCGCGGCGCCAATCACCGCGGCATCGTCGCCCAGCGCCGAGACGGCGAGGGTCACCTCTCCGCCCGTCCCGGCCGGCAGCCGGTTCTTCAACACTTGTTCAACGATCGCCTTCAGCCGTTCGCCCATCACCTCCGCCAGCGCGCCCCCCAGCACCAGGAGGTCGGGGCGAAGCTTGGCGATAAGCCTGGCGGCGGCAAGGCCCAGGAAACCCGCCGCGTCTTCCAGCGCGCTTATGACCAGCCGGTCTCCAGCCCGGAACGCCTTGCGCAAGTCGCCCTTGCGCGCGTCCTTCAGATTTGCGCCCACCAAATCCGTCAACATCGTCCTCCCTCCGTCCCGCGCCGCCGCGGCCACCTGCGCCAAAATGGCGGGAAAACCCGCCACCGCATCCAGGCAGCCGACGGCCCCGCAGCAGCAGTGAGGGCCGTCCGAGGCCACCATCATGTGGGCGATCTCCCCGCGGTCGCGGGGTTGGCCATCTTCGATCCATCCGCCGCTCACGCTTGCGCCCGCGAACAGGCCCAGCAAACGCCGGGGCTTGGAATCGAACTCCACCGCCTGCGCGGCCAACGCGGCCGCCGCCCCTTCGTTCTCGACAAACACCGGCAGGCCAAGCAGTCCCTCCAGTGCCTCTTTGAGAGATGTTAGACGCCAACCGAGCCCGGGGGCCGAGGTCACCCGCCCAGTGTCCGCCTCCACCGTCCCAGGCACGGCCACCCCCACCCCGCGGATGCTGCCCAGAGGGAGATCGGCTTCATCGGCCGCGTCCCGCACACAGCGGGCGGCGCGCGCCATCACTGCCTCCGCGCCGCGCTGCGCCTTGGTGCTGTGCTTGGCTGTGCCCCGCGCGCCAAAGGCCGCGCTGTACACGGTCGCGCGGATTCTGCCGACGCCGAGTTCGACGCCGATCCAGTAACCGGGTTGGTCATCGCCGTGAGCCATGCGGAAAGCGCGTCGCGTCAGAGGGTTTGAGGTGCGGCCGATAAGCTCGTCCCGTGAACCTGAAAAGAGGTCGCTGCCATGCGCTGATGCTGCCTCAACTCTCAGCCGGGGTCACAGCCGATTCCCGCGCCGGCGTCTCGGTCCCGGTCGTCGCTTCGCGCTCCGCCTTCTTCACGGTTTCCGCGAACACTTCGGCCGTCCTGTTGCGGGCCGGTGTGTTCTTCCTGACTCTGGATGTCTTCATGCCGCCATTCCTTCCATCGGGACCGTCCCGGAGGGGCCGCACGTGTGCGCACGCCAACCGGAAACAGACCCTTATTGATTAGGAATCCACACACAATCGAGTGGCAACGTAAAGATTGTGACATTTGGGTGACAAGCCCGCCTGAAGTTGCGCTGTCCGCGGCGGGGCGCCCAGCCGGTTCGCGCCGCAAGGCTGTGCGCAACCCTTTGGCGATGAAACCCCGGCAAAACGGAACTTGAAGACGGGGTGGAGAGGCGAAACAATCGCCGAATGCAGACCGAATCCCCCGGACGAGCGGCGGAGGCGGCAGCGCCCCCCGGATGAGACGCTTTTTTCGGCTCAAACCGTTGGAGCAGTTGCTGCGCGAGAGCGAGGCGCCGGAGCGGCGGCTGAAACGAACCCTGGGCCCGGTGCAACTGACCTGCCTGGGCATCGGGGCGATTGTGGGGGCGGGAATCTTCTCGACGGTGGGCATGGCGGCGGCAGGGGGGGCGGATTATGTGGGGGCGGGGCCGGCGCTGGTGATTTCATTTCTGCTGGTGGCGGCGGCCTGCGGCTTTGCGGCGCTGTGCTACGCCGAGTTCGCGGCGCTGGTCCCGGTGTCGGGCTCGGCCTACACCTACGCGCAAGCCACGCTGGGGGAACTGGTCGCCTGGATCATCGGCTGGGACCTGGTGCTCGAATACGCCGTGGGCAACGTGGCGGTGGCCATTTCGTGGTCTGGATACTTCCAGCAACTTTTGCACGGGTTTGGGGTGGCGTATCCCGGGTGGCTGGGCATCGACTATCGCTCGGCGCTGCAGGCGGCGCGCCAGGCCGCCGAGGCCGCGGCCAGCCCGGGGGGAATCGCGGCCCTGGATCCCGCAATCAGGCTGGCGGCGCAGGCCTGGACCGACGCCCCCCGGCTGGGCGGCCTCGCCCTCGTGTTCAACCTGCCCGCCTTCGCGATCACCTTGCTGGTGACGTGGATTCTGTTCATCGGCATCCGGGAGAGCGCCGCCTTCAACACCGCCATGGTGATCGTCAAGCTGGTGTTCATCGCCTTCTTCATCGGGGCCGGGGTGTTCTATGTGAAACCCGAGAACTGGACGCCGTTTGCGCCCAACGGCTTCGCCGGGATCTCGAGCGCGGCGGCGGTGATCTTTTTCGCCTACATCGGCTTCGACGCCATCTCGACGGCAGCCGAGGAAACCCGGCGGCCGCAGCGGGACCTGCCCATCGCCATCCTGGCCAGCCTGGGAATTTGCACGCTCATCTACATCGCCACGGCGGCGGTGCTGACCGGCCTGCTGCCGTGGAAGCAGCTCGGGACGGCCGAGCCGCTAGCGACAGCCTTTGCCGCGCGGGGGCTGCACACCTCGGCGGGGATCATGTCCTTCGGAGCGGTGCTGGCGACCACGTCAGTGCTGCTGGTGTTTCAACTGGGGCAGGTGCGGATTTTCTTTGCGATGGCGCGGGACGGCCTGCTGCCGGCGTGGGCGGCGCGGGTGCATCCGCAGCATCGCACGCCGCACGTGAACACGCTGGTGGCAGGCGTGGCGGTGGCGCTCTTCGCGGCGGTCACGAACATCAACGAGGTGGTCGAGCTGTGCAACATCGGCACGCTCTTCGCCTTCATCATCGTGGCCGCCGGGATCCTGGTCCTGCGGCGGACGCACCCGCGATGGCCCCGGCCGTTCCGCGCGCCGCTGGTCCCGTGGGTGCCGCTGGGCGCCATCCTGACCAGCGGCTACCTGATGATGAAGCTGCCGGCCCTCACCTGGATCCGGTTTGTCGTCTGGCTGGCCATTGGGCTGGCGATCTATTTCGGTTACGGCGTGCGCCGCAGCCGGGCCCAGGCGCTGCGCGCCGGAGTCGAGTCCGGACAAAACGCAGGGCCTGCCCCACAGGACAGGCCCCGCTGAGGGTCTTGGTCTGCCGGCGCCGCCGCGGGGCTATGGCCGGCTGGGGCCGACGGGCGCCCTTCTGCCTTTGGACAGGAAGCGGTTCACGGAATTGAGGTAGGCGCGGGCGCTGGCCTCGATCACGTCAGTGCTGGCCCCTTTGCCCGTCACCAGCTCGCCCTTGCCGAAATCGGCCTTGATGGTCACCTCGCCCAGCGCGTCCTTGCCTTGGGAGACGGCCCTCAAGGCGTAATCCATGAGGCGGCCGCGGGTCTTGGTGATGCGGTCCACCGCCTTGAGGGTGGCGTCCACCGGGCCGTCCCCGATGGCCGCTTCCTGCACGACCTCGGGCTTGGCCCCGGCTTTCTTGAGTCGGACGGTGGCGGTGGGCACGGTGTGATTGCCGCTGGTCACGCTCAAGTAATCCAGCGACCAGGTCTCCGGCACATCGGTGAGCTGGCCCTCGACGATCGCGCTCAAGTCGTCGTCATAGACGAACTTCTTCTTGTCGCCGATCTCCTTGAACTTGGCGAAGATGGCGTTGACGTCGGCGTCGCTCATCTTGAAGCCGAGGTGGCGCAGGCGGGCGGCCACGGCGGCGCGGCCGCTGTGTTTGGTCAAGGGCAGTTCGGTCTTGCCCCAGCCCACGTCCTCCGGGTCCATGATCTCGTAGGTCTCGCGCTTCTTGAGGATGCCGTCCTGGTGAATGCCGCTGCTGTGGGCGAAGGCGTTCTCGCCGACGATGGCCTTGTTGCGCTGGACGATGAGGCTGCTCATGCGGGAAACCAGGCGCGAGGAGCGGACGATTTCACGGGCATCGACGCCGCAGGCGAAGCCGCTGAAGAAGTCCTGTCGGGTCTTGATGGCCATGACGACCTCCTCGAGGGAGGCGTTGCCGGCGCGCTCGCCGATGCCGTTGACGGTGCACTCGACCTGGCGGGCCCCGTGGCGCACCGCGGCCAGCGAGTTGGCCACGGCCAGCCCGAGGTCGTTGTGGCAGTGCACGCTGATGACCGCCTCGCCCGTCTGAAACTCGCGCACCGACTCGAAGAGCTGTTTGATGAGGGCGCCGAACTGGTCGGGGACGGCGTAGCCGACCGTGTCCGGGATGTTGACGGTGGTGGCGCCAGCGCCCACCACGGCTTTGCAGACCTC
>JAKLEJ010000201.1 GCA_022711695.1 Verrucomicrobiota bacterium
GGTGGAACAGCAGGGCAATTCGTTCAAGGCCCGGCTGGAGGCGGCCATCTGGACCAGCCAGTTGTATGTCAACGACTGGTGGCGTCAGGGGGCGGCCCCGGTCCAGTTCGGGCTGCGACCCCTGGGTGGCGAGACCTGGGAGGTGACGGTGACCAACCGGCTGGGCAAGCGGATTCCCAGCGCCAGCCTGGTGTTGAACGGCCGCCTGCACGAGTTGGGCGAGCTGGGCCCCACCAACACGTTTGTGCTGGAGTTCAGCAAGGGGACCCTGGCGACGGAGTACGCCGTGGGGCGCGCGAGCGCGTTCTCCCAGGCGGTGGAGGCGCGTCGCAGCCAGTGGGCGCGTCAGGGGCCGTCGCAGGCGCTGGACCCGCGCACCGTGGCCATCGCCGCCTCCTTTCTGGAGGAGAGCCCTTTGCGCGATCAGCGGTATCCGAACCAGGGCTGGCGTCAAACATTCGCAATCCCGCGAAGCCTGGACCTGACGCCCAACCTGAAGCGGGGGGACGCCATCCTGCTGGCGTGGCTGCCGGGCGAGACCCTCGTTCGTCCGCTCAACCAGTTTACGCCCAAGCGCGCGAATTACCAAACCCTGCTGCGCGTGATCAAACCCGCCGGCTGAGCGCCGGCCGATCCAGATTCCCGAGCCATGTCCACTGAAGCCCCCCCTCTTCCCGCCGTCCAGACGGCCGGCTTGACCCGCGCTTTCGGAGCGCTCAAGGCGCTGGACGCCCTGGAGCTGACGGTTCAAAAAGGCGACCTGTTCGGGTTCATCGGCTCGAACGGCGCCGGCAAGACCACCACGTTGCGCATCCTGGCGACGTTTCTGGCCCCCACCGCCGGGATGGCCCGGGTTTTTGGCCGCGATGTGGCTCGCGAAGCCGACGCCGTGCGGCATGTCATCGGGTACATGCCGGACTTTTTCGGGGTTTATAAGGACATGGAGGTGACGGAGTATCTGGATTTCTTCGGGGCCTGCTACAAGATTCCGGCGGCACAACGGGAGAAGACCGTGGGGGATGTGCTGGAGCTGGTGGGGCTTTCGGAGAAGAAGGGGGCGCTGATCGGGGCGCTGAGCCGGGGGATGCAGCAGCGGCTGGGGCTGGCCCGGGTGCTGATCCACGATCCGGAGCTGCTGCTGCTGGACGAGCCCGCCAGCGGGCTGGATCCGCGGGCCCGCATCGAGATGATGGCGATTCTTCAGGAGCTGCAGCGCATGGGCAAGACCATCATCATCTCCTCGCACATCCTGCGCGAGCTCGAGACGCTGTGCAACCGCGTGGCGATCATCGAGAAGGGGCGGCTGATCTACAGCGGCCCGGTGCAGGGGGTGCGGGATCAGATGGCCGCCGGACGGGTTTTGTGGGTGACGGTCTCGAGCGATCCCGTCCAAGCCCTGGAGCTGCTCAAGAGCCGGCCCGAGGTGGCCTCGGCGGAGCCGGTGGACGGACGCATCAAGGTGACCCTGGCCGGCGCCGAGATCGACCACAGCGTGGTGGCCCACACCCTGGTGACGGGCGGGGCGCGGCTGACGGGATTGCAGGAGGACGAGCTGGGGCTGGAGGAGGTCTTCCTGCGCGTCACCCGCGGGGAAACGCAGTGAACGCGCCCGGGTTCAGCGTGGAGGGCGGGCCTGGCGGCGACCGCGCAAAGGCATGACTTTCCTGCCGATCGTCGAACGCGAATTGCGGGTGGCGGCCCGTCACGGCTCGGCCTACTGGACGCGCTGGGCGGCGGCGCTGGCGGCAATGGCCGCCGGCGGCTGGATATACCTGGTCACTCTGCGCGATGCGCCGAAGGAAACGGGGATCATTCTGTTTGTGACCCTCACGATTTTGGCCAACCTGTATGCGCTGCTGGCCGGGCTGCGGGCCACCGCCGACTCGCTGAGCGAGGAGAAGCGGGAAGGCACGCTTGGGCTGCTCTTTCTCACCGACCTGAAAGGCTACGACATCGTGCTGGGGAAACTGGCGGCCACCTCGCTGGGGGCGTTCTACGGCATGCTGGCGATGTTTCCCGTGATGGGCATGTCGCTGCTCCTGGGGGGAGTGAGCCCGGGCGAATTTGGGCGGGTGATCCTTGTCTCGATCAACAATCTGCTGTTCTCGCTGGCGGCGGGGATGTTCTGCTCGTCGATCAGCCGGGAGGACCGCAAGGCCATGGGGGCGACGTTTCTGATTGTGGTCTTGCTGGCGGCGCTGCCGCTGCTGGGGATGCTGGCAAGCCTGTCGCTGAACTCCAGAACTCTGTCGCCCCTCTTTCAGATTCCCAGCCCTGGATTCACCGTGTTCGCCGCTTTCGACGTGAATTACCGCGGGACGCGCTACCAGGACGCTTACTGGCTGTCGCTGGCGCTGGTGCATGGGCTGGCGTGGCTCTTCCTGATTGCGGCCAGCCTGATCGTGCCGCGCTGCTGGCAGGACCAGGCGAGCCGGGCCGGGCTGGCGGGCCTGGGGGAGCGCCTCCGCCAGCGGCGCTACGGTCTGGCGTCGGTCCGCCTGGACCTGCGCCGGCGCCTGTTGGGGGTCAACCCGATGCTGTGGCTGGCCAGCCGCGACCGCTACAAGCCGGCGGCGGTGTTTGTCGCCCTGGCCGCCCTGGGCTGCGGCTGGCTTTGGATTTACCTCGAGGCCGGCCGTTACTTTCTGGTGGGCGGGGCCATTCCCACCGCGATGGCCGCGCACAGCATCCTCAAGGTCTGGTTTGCCAACGAGTCCTGCCGGCGATTCTCCGAGGACCGCCGCAGCGGCGCCCTCGAGCTGCTGCTGGCCACGCCGCTGAGCGTGCGGGAGATCCTGAGAGGCCAGCGCCTGGCGCTGTGGCGTCAGTTTGCGTGGCCGACCGTGGCGGTCCTGGCCGCGGACGCGCTGCTGCTGACGGCGTCGGCCGCCCGCATGAACCGCCTGGACAGCAGTTTTGTGCAGGTGTGGCTGGCGGGCATGACCGTGCTGGTCTGGGACCTGCACGCGCTGAGCTGGGTGGGACCGTGGATGGGTTTGAACAGCCGCAGCCCGAACCGGGCCGCCACGGCGGCGCTGGCGCGCATCTGCCTGCTGCCCTGGATGCTCTTTGCCGGCTGGATTGCGGCGCTGGCCGTTTGCGAGACGGTGCTGCGCATTCATCTGCCGGGGCGTTTCCAGGAGGGCGTCTTCATCGGCGTCTGGTTTGCACTGTGCGCCCTGACCAACATCGGCTTTACGGCCTGGGCCGGTTCGCGCCTCCGGACCCGTTTCCGGGAGACGGCCACCCAGCGGTTCGACGCCGGCCGAGGCGCGGGCGGCTGGGGTCGCACCCTTGGCCTGTGGGTGGGGAGGAAGACCGGATGAGCGCGCCGGGGCCGTCGATGGGCCGCGGGGGCGGCCGGCTTCTTGGGGTTGCGGGCGAGCCCGCGCGGGACGGGTTATGAACTTTCTTCCCTTGGTGGAGCGCGACCTGCGCGCGCGTTCGCGGAGGGCCTCGACCTATTGGTGGCGCTGCGGGGCGGGGGGCGTGGCGGCGGCGGTGGCGCTGGCGATGATGGTGGCCAGCCTGCTGATGGGTCCGGGCCGCGCCGGCAAGGGCATGTTCGCCGCGATGACCTGGCTGGCCTGGGTGTTCTGCCTCGTGGAAGGCGTCCGCAACGCCGCCGATTGCCTCAGCGAGGAAAAGCGCGAGGGCACCCTGGGGCTGCTGTTCCTGACGGATCTGAGGGGGTACGATGTGGTTTTGGGCAAATTTGCCGCCGCGTCTGTCGGAGCGGTGTTTTCGCTCCTGGCCGCGTTTCCCGTGCTGGGATTGGCGCTGATCCAGGGGGGCGTCACATTCGGGGAATTCGCCCGGATGGGTCTGGCGTTGGGGAACACGCTGTTCTTTACCGTGGCCGCCAGCCTGTTCGTTTCGGCGGTCAGCCGGGTGGAGCGCCGAGCGTGGCTGGGGGCTTTTCTGTTGAGCGGCGCGTTTGTGCTCGTGGGGCCCTTGGCCAACGCGCTTCCGGCCGGATCGGGGCGGACCTGGGGGCTGCTGAGCCCGTGGGTGAATTTCACTTCCGCCTTTGAGGCCGCCTACGCGCCCGCTCCCAGTCGCTATTGGCTGTGCTGCCTGTCGGTGCATGCGCTGGGCTGGTTGTGGCTGGCGCTGGCAGCGGCGCTCTTGCCGCGAACCTGGCAGGAGGACGGCGGGCGTCCGCTGCCGCAGGGCCTGCCGCCGTTCAGCGGCGCGGTCGGCCCGCAGCAAGCCGGGCAGACGGAACTGCGTTCCATGAATCCGGTCCTCTGGCTGAGTCTCCGGGAGAGCGGGCGGGCGCGGGTGGCCTGGGTGGTCGCCTTGGCCGCCGCCGGGTTGGGCCTGCTGATCTCGCTGGCGTTGCTGAGCGAACCGGGGAGCCTTTTTGGGTTGCTGGCCTGCGCCTTCCCGGTGCACTTGGCGCTGACGCTGTGTGTCGCGTGGGAGGCGTGTCATGTCTTTGGGGGCATGCGGCGCTCCGGGTTTCTGGAACTGCTGCTTTCCACGCCGCTGCCGCTCTTCCTGATCGTGCAAGGCGGGCACTCCGCCCTGGTCCGGCGGTTTTTGAGGCCGGTGGTCATCCTGGCGGCCGCGGAGCTGATCGTTTTGGGGCTGATGGCTGGGATGCTGGCCGGGGGCGGGGCCCGGGGCGGTTCGGGCCTGCTGGTGGGGGCCGTGTTGCTGGTGGTGGGGGGAGGTGGGCTTTGGTTGCTGGACATGATGGCGGTGGCGCGGGTGGGAATGTGGTTCAGCCTCGTGCATCCGAAGGCGGGCCAGGCCTGGGCCCGCACGGTCTGGTGGGTGCTGGTGGCGCCCGCCCTGGCCCTGGTGCCCAGCGCCGCCTTCTGCTGCGGGGTGGCCGCGCCCTTCCTGCTCCTGGCCAAGGACCTGCTGTTCATTCAGTGGGCCAACGGCAACCTGCGCGCGCGCTTGCGCGAGGAGGCCGCCCGTCCGGTCGGCCTGCACTCCGCGTAGAGCGCGGCCGTGGCGTCGGGGCATCCTCCTGGAGAAGCCCGGCCGGAATGGCCGCTGAGACTGTCCTGGGGCAAAATCGGGCCTGACAACGCCTCCGCCGTGGGTATATTGCGCGCCATGACTGAACGAACCGAACGGCTTCGTCGGGAGAGCCTGGCGGCGCGGCCCAGCCTGTCCCCCGAACGCGCCGTCCTGGTGACGGAGTTCTACCAGGCCAACGCCGGCCTTTACAGCGTCCCGGCGATGCGGGCGCGGTGCTTCCTGCATCTTTGCCAGCACAAGACGCTCCACCTTGGGCCGGATGAGCTGATCGTGGGCGAACGGGGCCCGCGGCCCAAGGCCGTGCCCACGTTTCCCGAGCTGACCTGCCACAGCGTCGAGGACCTCAAGATTCTCGATTCACGGCCCAAGACGCATTACGACGTGGACGCCGAATGCATCCGGCTTTACCGGGAGAAGGTGATTCCCTACTGGCGGGGGCGTTCGATGCGCGACCGGCTTTTTGCCGAGCTGCCCGCCGAGTGGAAGGAGGCCTACGAAGCGGGTCTGTTCACCGAGTTCATGGAGCAGCGCGCCCCCGGGCACACCGTGCTGGACGACAAGATCTACGGCAAGGGCCTGCTGGATTTCAAACAGGACATCGCCGCAGCGATGGCCGCGCTGGATTTTGCCGGCGATGCGCTGGCCTACGACCGGCGCGAGGCCTTGCGCTCGTTCGACATCGCCTGCGACGCGGCGATGGTGTTTGCGGAGCGCCACGCCGCGCTGGCCCGGGAAATGGCGGCGCGGGAACCCCAGCCGGGCCGCAAAGCGGAGCTGGAGCGCATTGCCGCGGTGTGCGAGCGCGTGCCGGCGCGCGCGCCCCGCGATTTCCACGAGGCGCTGCAGCATTACTGGTTCTGCCATCTGGCGGTGATCACCGAGCTGAACGGCTGGGACTCGTTCAACCCGGGCCACCTGGACCAGCACCTGCTGCCGTTCTACGAGCGCGGGCTGGCCGACGGCACGCTCACCCGGGAAAGCGCGCGCGAGCTGCTGGAGTGCTTCTTCATCAAGTTCAACAACCACCCGGCCCCGCCCAAAGTGGGCGTGACCGCGGCGGAGAGCGGCACCTACACGGATTTCGCCAACATCAACATCGGCGGGCTGCTGCGCGACGGCTCGGACGGCTCGAACGAGGTTTCGCACCTGCTGCTGGACATCGTCGCGGAGATGCACCTGCTCCAGCCCAGCACCAACATCCAGCTTTCGCGCAGGAGCCCGGACGCGTTTCTGAAACATGCCTTGCGCGTGATCGGCAAAGGCTACGGCTTCCCCAGCATCTTCAACGCCGACGCCGTGGTGCAGGAGCAACTGCGGCAGGGCAAGACGCTGGAAGACGCCCGGGCCGGGGGCTGCAGCGGCTGCGTGGAGGTGGGGGCGTTCGGCAAGGAAGCCTACATCCTCACCGGCTACTTCAACATGCCGAAGTGCCTGGAGCTGGCTTTGCACGACGGGGTGGACCCGCGGACCGGACGGCAACTGGGGCCGCGGACCGGGGCGGCGGCGGCCCTGGGAGATTTCGAGGCGCTTTACGCGGCTTATCGCGCCCAGTTCCGCCATTTTCTCGAGATCAAGCTGCGGGGCAACCAGGTCATCGAGCGGATGTACGCCACCCTGATGCCGGCCCCGTTCTTGAGCGTGCTTACGGACGACTGCATCGCCCGGGGCCGGGACTACAACGCCGGCGGGGCCCGCT
>JAKLEJ010000202.1 GCA_022711695.1 Verrucomicrobiota bacterium
AAGATGCGTTCTGGTCGTCGGTCGCAAGTGACCGATAACATGGCGCTTACATGGCACATCCCGGTCTGTGACTGGCATAGATATTGCGCTTTCCACAGCGCGCAGTCAGATGCTGCAAGGCAATCGCAAAGGGACACTGCTGAGAGGAGCCATGCCATGGGCAAGATCATAGGAATCGACCTGGGCACCACCAACAGCTGCGTGGCGGTCATGGAAGGCGACAAGCCGGTGGTAATCGCCAACAGCGAGGGGGCCCGGACCACGCCTTCGATCGTGGCCTTCACCGAAGACGGCCGGATCGTCGGCGGAGCCGCCAAGCGTCAAGCGGTCACCAACCCTGAGAACACCGTTTATTCCATCAAGCGCTTCATGGGCCGGCGCCACAACGAAGTCGAGGCCGAGGAGAAGCTCGTGCCGTACAGGGTGGTCGGCGGCGGCCAGGAGCTGGTGCGGGTGGTGGCCCACGGCAAGGAACACACCCCGCAGGAAATCTCCGCGGCCATCCTTCAGTACATGAAGAAGACCGCCGAGGACTACCTGGGCCACGAGGTCACCGAGGCGGTCATCACCGTCCCGGCCTACTTCAACGATTCCCAGCGCCAGGCCACCAAGGACGCCGGCCGCATAGCGGGGCTCGAGGTCAAGCGCATCATCAATGAGCCCACGGCCGCGAGTCTGGCCTACGGCCTCGACAAGAAGAAGAGCGGCCGCATCGCCGTGTTCGACCTGGGTGGCGGTACCTTCGACATATCCATTCTCGACGTGGGGGAGGGCGTCTTCGAAGTCCTGGCCACCAACGGCGACACCCACCTGGGCGGCGACGACTACGACAAGGCGGTCATGGACTGGGTCCTGTCCGTCTTCCTGGAGAAGAACGGCATCGATCTGCGCAGGGCCGAGCCCCTGCGCAACCGGCTGGAGGCGCTCCAGCGCATCCGCGAGGCCGCCGAGAAGGCCAAGATCGAACTGTCCTCGGTGACCACCACGGAGATCAACCTGCCCTACATCATCGCCGACGCCTCCGGGCCCAGGCACATACGCGAGACTCTGACCCGCTCCAAACTGGAGCAGCTCACCGAGGGGCTCACCCGCCGCATGTATGCCCCCTGCGAGCGAGCCCTCAGGGATGCCGGCATCTCCGCCAAAGACGTGAACGAGGTGGTGCTGGTCGGCGGCATGACCCGCATGCCCTCTGTGGTGGCCGCAGCCAGGGAGATCTTCGGTAAGGAGCCCAACAAGAGCGTGAACCCCGACGAAGTGGTGGCGGTGGGCGCCGCCATCCAGGGAGCGGTCCTGACCGGCGAGGCCAAGGACATAGTCCTGCTCGACGTCACCCCGCTGACCCTGGGGGTGGAGACCCTCGGCGGGGTCATGACCCCCCTGATCCCCAGGAACACCACCATCCCGACCCGGAAGACCGAGACCTTCTCGACCGCCGCCGACAATCAGCCGGAGGTGACCATCCACGTCCTGCAGGGCGAACGCAAGATGGCCGGCGACAACCGCTCTCTGGGACGCTTCAACCTGACCGGCATCATGCCCGCCCCGCGCGGCATTCCGCAGATCGAAGTGACCTTCGACATCGACGCCAACGGCATCCTCCACGTCGGCGCCAAGGATCTGGCCACCGGCAA
This sequence comes from Verrucomicrobiota bacterium, assembly GCA_022711695.1. Lineage (GTDB taxonomy): Bacteria > Verrucomicrobiota > Verrucomicrobiia > Limisphaerales > JACRJZ01 > JACRJZ01. The sequence goes on from JAKLEJ010000202.1 coordinate 1,635, forward strand.
GGACCAGTCCATCACCATCAAGGGCACCAGCGGCCTCAACGAGGCCGACATCCAGCGGATGGTCCGGGACGCAGAGGAGCACAAGGAGGAGGACGAGAAGCGCCGCGAAGTGGCCGATACCCGCAACCGCGCCGATCACCTCTACTTCGAGACCGAGAAACTCCTGAAGGAGCACGGCGACAAGGCCGGCCCCGCGGTGCGCGCGGACATTGAGGCCGCCCACAGGAAGCTCGGCGAGGTCAAGGCTTCGGACGACGTTGCCGCCATCAAGCGGGCCGTCGAGGCGCTCACCGAAGCCACCTACAAGCTCAGCGAGGCGGTCTACAAGGCCTCGGCGGCCAAGGGACAGCCTGGCGCGGCCGGCTCCGGGCCTAACTCAGCCGGCCCGGCGCCGTCGGCCGACGAACCAGAACAGCCCTCCGCCCGGCGCGGCCCCCGCTCCGAGGGCGGCGACGGCAAGGTGGTCGACGCCGACTTCACGGTGGTGGACGACGCGGACAAGAAGAAGCGGAAGTAGTCCTGCCAACCGCCCCGGACGGTCAAGAAAGCAACTCCCCGCCCCGAACTGGGTGGGGAGTTGCGTTTGAACCCGGCAAGGTCGGACGGTAGGATGCACCCGTGCCGATCAGGAGAACACGCCAATGCCTCCAGTCGAAGCCTCCCCGCTGGTCCGGCTCTTCCCGCCCGTCGTCCAGACCGTCGTCCTGCTGATCATCTCCAACTTGTTCATGACCGCCGCATGGTACGGGCACCTCAAGTACCCGAAGGCCCCTCTGGTCCTAGCCATTCTGGCCAGCTGGGGAATCGCTTTCGCCGAGTACTGTTTCCAGGTGCCGGCCAACCGCATCGGCAACGCCGGAGGCATCTCCCTGGTGCAGCTCAAGACCATCCAGGAGGTGATCACCCTGTTGGTCTTCGCCGGATTCTATTGGCTTTACTTCGACCAGAAGCTCTCATGGAACCATGCCGTCGGCTTCGCCTTCATCGTCCTGGGGGTGTTCTTCGTCTACCTCAAGTGGACGCCGCCACAAGCCGGTTGATATGGACGGGCGGACGGGATAGGATGGCGCCATGGAACTGATCCGCCTCCCCAAGGTCGCCGAGAACATCACCGAGGGCACGGTCAGCCGCTGGCTGGTCGCCCCGGACGCCCGCGTAGCGCGCGAGCAGCCGATCGTCGAACTGATCACCGAGAAGGCCGAGTTCGAGATGCCCAGCCCCGCCGCCGGTCGGCTGGCCGCGGTCTACGCCCCGGAGCGCTCCACCGTGCCGGTGGGTTACGTTCTCTGCGCCCTGGCCGAGGAGGGCGAGGCCCTCCCGGACGTCGAGGCTCTGAACGCCGAGATCGTCGCACGGCATCAGGCCGAGCTGCTGGGCACCGCGCCCACTCCTATCGCCCAGCCTTCACCCCCGCCCACAGCCAGCAGCCACCAACCGGCAACCGGCGCCAGGGTCGCCGCCAGCCCCGCCGCGCGCAGGCTGGCCAAAGAGAAGGGCGTCGATCTGGCCACGGTCGCCGCCAGGCTGGGCCTGACCCGCCCGGTCTCCGAGGAGGACGTCAAGGGGTTCCTCGGCCTCTGAGCAGCCGCCCTTCTTCTGGAAAAACCACGCCGCCGGAGATATGCTATCGGCCATGATCCTGGGCACTGGACTTGACCTGGTGGAGGTCGCGCGCATCGCCGACCTCGCCGAGCGCCACGGCGACCGCTTCCTCAAGCGGGTCTTCACCGAAGCGGAGCTGGCCTACTGCCTGCCGCGCGCCGCGCGCAACACGCATCTGGCCGGGCGCTTCGCCGCCAAGGAGGCGGTCTTCAAGGCCCTGGGCACGGGCTGGTCGGAGACTGTCAGCTGGAAACAGATCGAGGTCCTTCCCGGACCGTCCGGCGCTCCCGAGGTGAACCTGTCGCGCGGCGCCCGCGAGCGATTCGAAGCCATGGGCGGCAGACGGCTGCTCGTCTCGATCACCCACACGGCGGACCTCGCGGCAGCCTCGGCGACAATCGAGGGCTAGCAGTTCATGGCTTTCGAGCGAGCGGTGATCTACGGAGCCGGTGCCGTCGGCTCCTACCTGGGAGCCCGTCTGGCCTCGGTGCTCCCGACCGTCCTGATCGCTCGCCGGGAGCATGTCGAGGCCATCAGGGGCCGTGGGCTTTTCGTGCGCGGCGATGCCGACCTGTTCGTCCCTCCCGGAAGAATCCACGCCGCCACCGGCCTGCCCGCCCTGGGTCCGGGAGCGCTCGTCCTGGTCACCGTGAAGCTCGACGCCCTGGAGGACGCAGGCGCGGAGCTTGCCCGCCAGTCCCGCCCCGATACGGTCTTCCTCCTGGCCCAGAATGGCCTCAACGGCCGCGAGCTCTTTCTCAAGGGCGCGGCTCGCCCCCTGGCCACCGCCCGAGCCATAGCCTCGTGCGGGGTCGACTTCCGCGAGGCCGGCAAGGTGGAGTACTGGGGGGGCGGCCTGTCGCTTGAGAAGTCGGAGCACAGCGCCGAACTAGTCGGCCTCTTTCGTCGGGCCGGAATCGAGACGGTCGAAAGCCCAGACTTTGGAAGGGCGCTCTGGAAGAAGCTCGCCGTGAACTGCGTGGCCAACCCCCTGACTGCCCTCCTGGGCGTGCGCAACAGCGAGGTCGTAACCCCCGTCCTCGCCGGGCTGCGCCACGGAATAGTCGCGGAGGTCTCGGCGCTGGCTGCGGCCGAGGGTCAACCCCTGCCGCCGGACATGGCCGAGCGCGTCGATCAGGCTCTGGCTGCCAGCCGCAACCGCTCAAGCATGCTGCAGGACGTCCAGCGCGGCAGGCCCACGGAGATCGAACACCTCAACGGCTTCGTCGCCTCGCGCTCGACGGAGCGCGGCATGGATGCTCCCGTCAATGCCGCGCTGTCCGCGCTGATCCGGGCACGCTCGGAAACCGCCGTCCGGACATAGCCGCCCGGAAAAAGCCGGCGCCCGCCTGTCAGCCAGGCGGGCGCCAGTTCGCTCCCGGGGAACGTCGCTCAGAGCAGGTCGTAGTCCGAATCGGACCCGCCCGCGCCCTGCGCCGGAGGAGCGCGGAACTCCACCTTGCGCAGATCGGCCCAGGCACAGGCATCCAAGGCGCTCATGATGTGTTTGAAGGGGCAGTTCGGCCTGCCGTTGATGACCACCGGCATATCCGCTGCCTGCCGCATGCGCTTGAGCTGCTGCGCCAGCTGGTTGGTGCTGTTAACCTTGAAGTCGCGGATGCTGAAAACCGGGGTGTCCAGCTGCTTGCCCGGCCCGGCCGCGGTCACGTTGATGACCAACTCATCGAGCTTGGTGATCTGCTGGGCAACCTGATTGGGCCCCTTGTCCTTAGGCAGCCAGGCCTCGAGCCGCTGCTCCATGGTGTGGAACTTCATGGTCAGGGTGAAGTAAAGCAGCAGCAGGAAGACGACGTCGATGAAGGAGGTGGGCAGTTCCCACTCGTACTCCTCGAGCATCTCCTTCAGTGTGCGCGAACTGCCGAAAGTAGCCATCGGTTTCCCTCCCGATCCCGTGCAGCTCCAGCTATTCCCGCGCCGCCTCTGTCCGGCTCCCGTCCTTCGGACTCACGCCGAAGGACACCCGCCACACCTTTGCCTTCATGCAGGCCATCATGACTTCCTGCACATACTTGTACTGGGTGTTGGCATCGGCGCGGATCTTGACCGAAAGCGTCGACAGGCCTTCCGGATCAGGGTACTTAACCGCTTCCGTGGCAAGCAGCCGTTCCAGTTTGTCCTTGCTGTACTTCTCGGCGTTGACCTTGATGTCGCCGTTGCCCATGACGTTGACGATGATGCGGTTCTTGGGCGGACGGTCGTCGTTGGTCGCCTTGTAGGCTATGGGCAGCGTCAAGGCCTCCACCTGCGCCTTGGTCATGTCCGACACCAGCATGAAAAAGACGTTGAGAAGGAAGACGATGTCGATCATCGAGGTCATTTGGAGCCAGACGTCCTTCGGCTCCAGCTTCTTGCGGCTCATCCTCATGACCAGTCCCTCCCGGAGAGATGCGCGCTTGGCGCTCCGTCACACTTACTGAGCAGGGCGGAACCTGTCCAGAAGGTCTCCGGTGATCACGCCCATCTCCAGCATGATTCGGGCAACCCGGTTCTTGAAGAAGGTGTACGCGGTCAACACCGGGATGGCCACCACTAGGCCCTCGAAGGTGGTCACCAGCGCCTTGGAAATACCATCGGCCAGCTTGGCCGGGTCGGCGGCGCCGCCGGTGCTGGCGATGACGGTGAACGCATCGATCATTCCGATCACGGTGCCCAGCAGCCCGAGCATCGGGGCAACAGTGCCGATCAGCGACAGCCAGCCGATCTTGTGGTAGAGGGCGGTCATTTCCTCTTCGGCGGCCTCCTGGATGGCCACGGTCATGCGATCGTAGCCGGCGCCCAGCTTGGCCAGCCCGGCGCCCAGGATCCGGGTGAAGAAGCAGTCTTCGGCCTCGCACAGCTCGATGGCCTGCTCGTACTGCTCCTGCTCGAAGAGCTGCTCAATCTCAGAGATGACGTGGGGAGGCAGCAGCTTCTCGCGGCGGATGTTGACCGAGAAATCGATGATCAACGCAAGCCCAGCCACGGACAGCAGCACGATGACTATGCCGCACGAACCCATGGCCAGAATGACCTGCTTCCAGCCCCAGGCGCCGGTAGGTGCGTCTGATGCCGGTCCAGCACTGTCACTGGGCGTTCCTGCGGCCGGAGCAGCCGGGGCAGCCGGCGCCGCCGGAGCAGCCGGAGCCGCCTCCTCGGCCAAAAGGCTCAGAGGCGCAATCAGAACCGCCAGGGCCAACCCCACCGCAGCCACCAACCGCAATCTCTTCCTCAGGTCAGCAGACATCCGCCTATCCCTCCCTCCCGGTCCGAGTCACTCCGGAAAAACGCCACAGGCGGCCGGCCCGCGGCATCGTTTGGATTCTACCCATCCCCCCCCCGGCGCGCCAGCGCAAACCGGCGCCTAAACCCGAGGAAATCAGCCGCCGAGCTTCTCCACGGCCAGCAGATGCTCGGGACTGTCGGGGAAGTCCTTCTTGACC
>JAKLEJ010000203.1 GCA_022711695.1 Verrucomicrobiota bacterium
CGCAGAGTTCGAGCGAGTCGCGCGTGGCCAACCTGATCGGGGCGTCGGCCACGGTCATCACACCCATCGGCCTGAACGGCGTGGGCGAAATCGCCTACGTGGACGGCGGCAGCCGCTACACGGCCCCGGCGCGGAGCGAGGGCGGTTTGAACGTAAACAACGGCCAGACGGTGCGCATCACCCGCGTGGTGGGAACGATGTACTATGTGACGCCGGCCTAGGCGCGCGGAGCGTTTTTCAGAACAATCGAAACAGAGAATCCGAACCACCAACCAAAAAGGAATGCCATGAATATCATGCCACTGATCGCCGCGTTGCCGGAGGGCTTCGGGCTGGGCGCCCTGGTCATCGTGGGAACCGTTTTCGTCGTTTTCGTTTTCGCGGCCGTCTGGGCCAGCCGCTACACGAAGGTTGGCCCGAACGAGGTGCTGGTGGTCTCGGGGCGCAATTACCGGGTGACGGACCCGGACGGCTCGGTGCGGGCCCGCGGTTTTCGCATCGTCAAGGGCGGCGGCACCTTCATCATCCCGGTCATCGAGAAGGCGGATATCCTTTCGCTGGAGCTGCTGACCATCGATGTGCAGACGCCGGAGGTTTACACGAGCAAAGGCGTGCCGGTGCGAGTGGATGGCGTGGCCCAGACCAAGGTCAAGGGCGACGACATCTCCATCGCCACCGCGTCCGAGCAGTTCTTGAGCAAAGGCACCGATGAAATCCGCAACATCGCCACCCAGACCCTGGAGGGGCATCTGCGCGCCATCCTCGGCACGCTGACGGTGGAGGAGATTTACCAGAACCGGGATATGTTTGCGGCGAAAGTGCAGGAAGTGGCGGCCGGCGACATGGCCAACATGGGGTTGGGCATCGTCAGCTTCACCATCCGCGACATCAAGGACACCCAAGGCTATCTCGACGCCTTGGGCAAGCCGCGCATCGCCCAGGTCAAACGCGACGCCCAGATCGCCCAAGCCGAGGCCGACCGGGACGCGATGATCAAGAGCTCGCAGGCCCAGCAGGCCGGACAGGAGGCAAAATTCGTCGCCGACACCCGGATTGCCGAGGCCCAGCGGGACTTCCAAATGAACGTGGCCCAATACCAGGCCTCAGTAAACCAGAAGAAGGCCGAGGCCGATCTGGCCTACGACCTGCAGAAATACAAGACCGGGCAGCTCGTCAAGGCCGAGGAAGTGCAGGTCAACATCATCGAGAAACAGAAGCAGATCGAGCTGCAGGAGCAGGAGATCAAGCGCCGGCAGAAGGAGCTGGAAGCCAACGTGCAGAAGCCCGCTGACGCCGAGCGCTACAAGGTGGAGACCCTGGCCAACGCTCGGAAGTTCCAGCTCGAGACCGAGGCCGCCGGCGCGGCGGCCGCCACCAAGCAGACCGGTTTTGCCGGCGCGGATGTGGCCAAGGCCACGGGCATCGCCGAGGCGGAGGCCAACAAGGCGCGAGGTCTGGCCGAGGCCGCCGTCATCGAGGCCCAGGGCAGAGCCACCGCCGAAGCCATGAGGGTGAAAGCGGAGTCCTTCAAGCAGTACAACGAGGCCGCCGTCATCGAGATGATCGTACGGGTGCTGCCGGAAGTGGCGGGGAAAGTCAGCGAGCCGTTGGCGAAGATGGAAAAGATGGTGATCATCAACAGCGGGAACGGCCCTGGCGGCGGCGCCAGCAAGCTGACCGGCGATGTTACCCAGATCATCAGCCAGTTGCCGCCGGTCGTCGAGAGCCTCACCGGCATCAAGTTCGAGAAACTGCTCGAACAGGTGCCCGCCCTCCGAAAGGCCATGGGCAAGGAGGGAGCCGCCCAAGGCGCGGTGGAACCCGGAGCGCCCAATCCCTGATGCATTGACCTATGATCGAAACCAGCCATCACGCCGCCTGGGGGATGCTGATCTTCCTCCCCGTGCTGCTAATCTCACTGGTCTGTTTCGCCTTCTGGCTGTGGATGCTGGTGGACTGCGCCACCAACCAGGGCCTGAAGGGAAACGACAAGATTGTGTGGGTGTTGATCGTTCTGTTCGCCCACTTCATCGGGGCGTTGATCTACTTCTTCGTGGCGCGCCCCAAGCGCGCCCTGGAGGGAGGACCGCTTCCGCCGACATAACCCCCATCGAGAGAAAGGCGCTCCATGCGCGAACTGCGTCCACTGAATCTCAAGCGGCTCAATCTGGCCTTCGACGGCAAGAAACTCGGGGTGATGGGCCGGATGACCACTTCGGCCTATCGCGCCCGTGTGGCGGGCGGCTGGCTGGTGGTGGTGTTCGGCACTCAGGGCATGAGCGGCATCGCGTTTTACCCGGATCCGCAGCATGAATGGGATGGAGGCTCGAACGATTAGCGTGGCGCGGGCTCCCGAGTGGCGCCTGCCGCCCTGCCGCGCCTCCCACACGGAATCTGACAAGCCATGTTTCCCCCAAGCGCGCCTCACATGGATGTGATGTTCACGATCGTTCCGCTGTTCATCGGGATCGTGTTCGTCGTCGTCATCCTGAGCCTGGTTACCCGGGCGCTGCGGGGGGCGGCGGAGTGGAACTACAACAACAGTCAGCCGGTGGCATCGTCCGCGGCCACGGTGGTTGCCAAGCGGCATCAAGTATCGGGCTCGCGCGAGCACAGCTCCACGACCTATTTTGTAACCTTCGAGCTGCCCGGCGCAACGCGGCAGGAATTCAAGATGGGAGGCCAGGAGTTCGGCCTGCTGGCCGAGGGCGACTCGGGCTTGCTGCAACACCAGGGCAGCCGCTACCTGGGGTTCGAGCGGAAACCCGGCGCGGAGGCTGCGGAACCGCCGGCCGCCGGGGCGTCCGAGACGGAGAGGCGCGTCTGCGAGTACTGCGGCGCTGCCATTCCGGCTGAGTCGCTGCGCTGCGGGAGTTGCGGCTGGGCCTACCGTCCCAAACGGCCCGAGGGAGATCCGGCATAGAGGGAACCTTCTCCGGCCGTGGCGGGCTGGAGAAACCCAACAAGACCACAGCGTGTTATGCGTCTCTTTGAAGCGATCATGGATGCCAATCATCGGGCGGCTTCCGGCGACAAGACGGCCGGGCTGCGGGCGTCCGACCACGAGGCAGCGCTCCCCGTGGTGGCCTTGAGCTGCATCGATCCGCGGTTGAATCCATTGCTGCCGGAGGTGCTGGGCATCCGGGAAGAGCATTTTATCTGGCTGCGCAACGCCGGCAACATCATCACCGGCCCGACCAGCAGCACCATGCGCTCGCTGGCCCTGGCCTGCGCCATCAAGGGCGGCAAGGAAATCGCCATCATCGGCCACACCGACTGCCGGGCGGGGCAGACCTCGATCCTGCAGCTCACGGAAAACTTCAAGGCCCTGGGGGTGCCGCGCTCGAAGTTGCCGGAGAACCTGACCGAGTACTTCGGCACGTTCGCCAGCGAGCGGCAGAACGTGCTCAAGGCCGTCGAGTTCGTTCGTCACAGCCCGCTGATCGGCCCGAGGATTCCCGTTCACGGCTTGCTGGTGGACATCCGCTCGGGCCATCTCGAGTGGTTGGTGAACGGTTACGACGCGCTGGACACCGCCGCGGCCCGTTTTGCCGAGGCCCTGAAGGTCGAGGAACCGTCTCTGCAAATCGCCTTCGCCGCGCCGGAGGAAGAGCCGCCGGCGCCGGAGAAATCGCCGGCGCCCGAAGGCCGCATTGGCGAGGTGACAACGCACGCGCCGGACTGGGCCGCGGAAGTCCGCATCCCGGCGCCCACAGCCGAGCCCCCGACCGTATCGCCCCCGGCCAAGGTCAAAGCCATCAAGGGCAAACCCGATCCGGTTCCGATTCCGCCGCGGCTGGTCATCCGGCCGCGGCCTCCCTCCCGGCGGAAGGCCTGGTGGGAATAGCCCGTCGCCAGGGCGCTTCAAGAGACCCGGGGCCTGCCGAACCGGGCGAGCTTTGGGCGGAGATTCAGGACGCTTGCGAAGCGTCGGAAGACCCCCTAGATTCCGTCCCATGCACGCGAGCGAGAAACTTCATCCATGGCCACGCTGATCTTCGACATCGAGACCTCCGCCCTGCCGGTCGAGAACTTCGATGAGGCGCAACAGGAGTACCTCTTTCGCGACGCGCAGAAGCTGCCGGAGGAAGCGGCGCGCGCGGCCAAAATGGCGGAGCTGCGGCAAATGATGAGCCTGTGGCCGTTCACCGCGCAGGTGGTGTGCGTGGCGATGCTCAACGCGGACAGCTCCAAGGGGCAGGTGCTGTTCACGGCCGATGACTTCGAAGAGGACGCCATTGAAGGCGGGCCGGTGGAGTTTGTACCCTGTGTCGATGAAGTGGAAATGCTGACGGCGTTCTGGGACGTGGCGCGGCATTATGACCAGGTGGTCACCTTCAATGGGCGGGGGTTCGATGTGCCGTTTCTTTACCTGCGCTCGGCGCAGTTGGGAGTGCCGATCAGCCGCAAGGACTGGCTGGGCTATCGGTTTGCCACCGAGCCCCATTGCGACCTGGCCGAGCAACTCACGTTCTATGGCGTGAGCGGACGCGAGGGCGCCGCGCGGCGGTTCAACCTGGACTTCTACTGCAAGGCGTTCGGCATCGAGTCTCCCAAGAGCCAGGGAGTGAGCGGCACAGACGTGGGCCGCCTGATGGGGGAAGGCCGCTTTCGCGAGATCGCCGAGTATTGCCTGCGCGACGTCCAGGCCACCGTGCAGCTCTACCGCCTGTGGCGGGAGCGCCTGGCCGGCGTCAAATGAGAGCCGCCGGCCCTGTGTCGTGAATCCGACCCTGGTTCTCTTTGCCCTGCCGGAGGAAGCCGCCCCTTTTCAGCGGCTGGCTGGCGGCCTGCCGGGCATCCAGACGCGCGTCACGGGCATGGGTCGGAAGAACAGCGAGGCAGCCCTGATCGCCGCGCTGGCCGAGACTTCTTTCGCCCGCGTCCTCACCTGCGGGTATGCGGGGGCCTTGAATCCGGCCTTGCGGGCGGGCGATGTGCTTTTCGACTGTGACGAACTGCCGGCGCTGCGCGCGGCCTTCCTGGCAGCAGGCGCACTCGAGGCCAGGTTTCATTGCCACACCCGCATCGCCGCCACCGCCGCGGAGAAGCGGTCGCTTCGTTCGGCATGCGAGGCGGACGCGGTGGAAATGGAGTCGGGGGTCGTGCGCCAGTTGTGCCGGCATCGGGACATCCCCAGCGCCACCCTCCGGGCTGTTTCCGACACCGCCGGGGAGGACTTGCCGCTGGACTTCAATCGCCTGGTCACCCCCGCCTGTCGCCTTCATGCGGGCCGTCTGGCGGCAGCCATTCTCCGCAGACCGACCTGCGTCTCCGGGTTGTTGCGGCTGCGGCGGCAGAGCCGTTTGGCGGCCCGGGAACTGGCCCGCGTGTTGGCGCAGGCGCTGGCGCTCGGGTGATGGCCGGACGCCGGTTTTCAGCGGATCGCCCGTCTTCCTCAATCTCCCTCGGTCCAGCCTGCACGCGGCTCATCATCGAGGGCGCGCTGGGCCGCTTTGGCGGCGCGCTTGCGGGCCAGGTAGGTGTGCGCTCGGCGCTCCTGGGCGAGGTAGTCCACCTCCCGCCGGAGCTTGAGGTAGCTCCGATAGCGCTCATCGGCGATCCGGCCGGCATCGAGGGCTTCCCGAACGGCGCACCGCTTTTCCACCGTATGCGAGCAGTCCCGGAAATGGCAGCGCACCGCCAGCTCTTCCATCTCCGGAAACGCCTCTTCGATCCGGCCTCCCGCCATTCCCATTTGCGCTTCCCGCATGCCCGGGGTGTCGATGACCATGGCGCCCGAGGGCAGGAGAATCAGTTCGCGCCAGGTGGTGGTGTGCCGGCCTTTGCCGTCCTGCTCGCGCACCTCGATGGTGGCTTGAATCTCGTCGCCGTAGAGGCAGTTGATCAGGCTCGATTTCCCCACTCCGGAGGGCCCGATGAACACCACCGTCTCGCCCGGACGGATGAGCTGCCGCAATTCCCGCACCCCTTGCGCGGTCAGGGCGCAGGTGACCAGGACCGGGGCGTCTCCGGCGGCGTGTTGCGCCTGGCGCAGGCGTTCGCGGCCGGATTCGCACAGATCCGATTTGTTCAGCACCACGACCGGGCGGGCCCCGCCCTCGTGCGCCATCACGAGAAAACGCTCCTGCCGGCGCAGGTTGAAGGACTGGTCGAGGGATTGCACGATGAAGGCGACGTCGATGTTGGCCGCCAGGACCTGCTCGGAGACCTCGCGGCCCGGCAGCTTGCGGGCCAGCTTCGTGCGGCGCGGCAGCACCGCCTGGATCACCCCGGGCCCCTGCCCTGACGGCGGCTCGACCCGCACCCAATCCCCGACCTTCGGCAGATCCGCGTTCGATCGCCGCTGGTGCAACAAACGGCCGGCAATCGCCGCCGTCATCTCCCCCTGTTCGCCGAGCAGCAGGTAGGAATGTTTGTCCTCGACCGCCACCCGCGCGGGCACGCCTGCCCGGTCCTTGAGACCCGCCCACGCGGAATCGAAGAACGAATTCCAGCCGAGAGCCTTCAGGTCCATGCGAGGGGGGGCCACCTAGGGCGCCGGGAAGAACTGCACGCACACCGGCGCCCCAACGTCCTGCTTCTCGCCAGTGGGCGCCAAGCGGCCCGTTTGCGGATCGATGCGAAACACCGCCACGCTGTCCGTGCCCTGGTTGGCCGCCAGCAGCCAGCGGCCCGTGGGATCGATGGCGAAGTTGCGCGGCGTCCGTCC
>JAKLEJ010000204.1 GCA_022711695.1 Verrucomicrobiota bacterium
CGCCAGCCGGCTCTTCTCGCCGCCGCTCAGCACCTCGACCCGCTTGAACACGTCGTCGCCGCTGAACAGAAAGCACCCGAGCAAGGTGCGGACGAATTGCTCCGTAAGGCGCTGGGGCGTGTCGAACGCCTCTTCCAGCACGGTGCGCTCGGGATGCAGCATCTCCACGCGGTACTGGGAGTAGTAGCCGACCTTGACGTTGTGGCCGGGGGTGCGCGTGCCGGCTTGCGGGGTGACCACGCCCGCCAGAATCTTCAGCAAGGTGGATTTCCCCGCGCCATTCGGCCCGACCAGCACGATCCGCTGGCGGCGCTGCGCCTCGAAGTCCATGCCGCGGTAGACGACGTTCTCGCCGTAGGCGTGGTGGATGCCTTCGAGCCTGATGGCGCGGAGCCCGCTGCGGCACGGCTGCGGGAATTGGAACTCGAGCTTGCGCTCCTCGCCTTCCGGCGCCGCAATCTTGTCCATGCGCGCAATCTGCTTGAGCTTGGACTGGGCCTGGGTGGCCTTGGTGTTCTTGGCGCGGAAGCGGTTGACGAACTCCATGAGGCGGGCGATCTCGCGCTCCTGGTGTTTGTAGGCGGCGAGCTGTTGCTGCTCATAAGCCTCGCGCTGCTCCAGGTATTCGTCGTAGCCGCCGCGGTAACGGATCAACCGGCTCTGGCGGATCTCGATGATGCTGCCGACAATCTGGTTAAGGAACTCGCGGTCGTGCGAGATGACGAGGATGGCGCCCGGGTAGTTCTTGAGGTAGTCCTGGAACCAGAGCAGTGCTTCGAGGTCAAGGTGGTTGGTGGGCTCGTCCAGCAGCAGCAGGTCCGGCTCCTGGGTCAGCAGCCGCGCCAGGTGCGCCCGCATCACCCAGCCGCCGCTCATCTCGCGCGCCGGGCGGTCGAAGTCCGACTCGCGAAAACTCAGGCCGGCCAGGATTTGCTTGGCCCTGGCTTCCAGGCGGTAGCCGCCCAACTCGTTAAAGCGGTCGTGCACGTCGTCGTGAATGTTCTCCGGGTGCAACGCCTCGACCGGGTGATCGGCTTCCCACGCCTTGAGGATGCGGCGGAGCCTGGTGTATTCGGGCGTGATAGCGGTGGCCAGCTCGATGACGCTCTCGTCGGCGACCGGGGCGTTCTCCTGGGGCAGGTAGCCAATGGAGACGCCGCGTTCGCAGGAAAACTTGCCGGTGTCGGCGGATTCGTGTCCGAGGATGATCGTGAACAGGGTGGTCTTGCCGGCCCCGTTTGGGCCGACCAGCCCGATGCGGTCCTGGCGGTTCACCTGCAGCGTGGCGTCGGCGAACAACACGCGTTCGCCGTAGGCCTTGGTGATGCCGGACAGAGTTAACATGAAACCGCAGTCTAGCGCGAAGTGAGGCAGATGTCCAAACCGCGTATTCCGCGGTTCATTCCTCTTCAGCCCTTCGCTATGCTGAGGCCAACGATGACTGACAACGACTACGTTCACGGCTACTCAGAGCGAGAGCGCCAGCGGCTGCGGGACCAATCCCAAACGCTGGCAGACCTGCTGCACCACGACACATCTTACCCTGCGGGCAGCCGGGTGCTGGAGGCAGGCTGCGGCGTCGGCGCCCAGACGGTCATTCTCGCCAGGAACAGCCCGGAGGCGCAGTTCACTGCGATAGACGCTTCGCCGTCCTCGATTGCGACGGCGCAGGCGGCAATCGGGAGCGCGGGCCTGTGTAATGTGACCTTCCAGGTGGCTGACATCTTTCAGTTGCCTTTCCCCGAGGCCAGCTTCGACCATGTCTTCGTCTGCTTTGTGCTGGAGCACCTGCGGCAGCCGGACGAAGCGCTGCGACGGCTGCGGGCCGTGCTGAAGCCGGGCGGGAGCCTGACCGTGATTGAAGGCGACCACGGCTCGACGTTCTTCCATCCGCGCAGCGCCGCGGCGTGGCGGACTATTCAATGCCTGATTGACGTGCAGGCGGCGATGGGCGGGAACGCGCTGATCGGGCGGGAGCTTTACCCGCTGGTGCGCCGCGCCGGGTTCCGGGAGGTTGCGGTGTCGCCCCGCTTCGTCTATGCGGATTCGAGCCGGCCGACCTGGGTGGCGGGCTTCACGCGCAACACCTACATCGCGATGGTGGAAGGCGCCCGCGACCAGGCGCTGGCCGCGGGGATGATTGACCGCCCGGCCTGGGACAAGGGCATTGCCGACCTGGAGGCGAGCGCCGGACCCGATGGCACCTTCAGCTACACGTTCTTCAAGGCGGTGGCGGTGGCGCCGTGAATCGCGCTCCGTTCAATCTCCTTTGGTCGGTGTTCCTGGCCGTAGTGCGTTTCCGCCGGTCTTCTTGACAGCCTTGGCGGCCGGGCGCGCCTGCGGGGGCTCGACGGCGAAGATTCGAGCGGGAGTCAAATCAACCGCGTTGACCCGGTTGGTGAACAGCAGTTCCCAGGAGCCCGAGCTTTCATAAACCCTGCCGTCAAATGCCAGGTTCAACATTGGCTTGTGATGGCGGCACCGGACCACCGGCACGTCCGAACCCACCAGCCCCATCTGGCGGCGCTTCCACTCGCGGCGCGTCCGGACCGGCGTGTTGGTGGCCGCGCCGCCCAGCGGCACCGGGCAAAACTCGAACAGGTAGGAACTCGGCAGTTTGGGATCCGCCAGGGGCGGGGGTTCGACCCGGCCCGTGCGCCGGCAGACGGGGCAGACGAGCACGTTCACATCGTCCAGGTAGCGCGGCACCAGGTCCGACAGCCAGTTGGGCAGGTCGTGGTGATCGGCTTGAAAAGCCTGGATAGCCGCGTAGATCGTCTTCAGGTTCTTGACGCACCCCTGTTTCTCCGCTGCGGCGCGGCCCGACTTCCTGGCAGCGGGGGCCTTTGGCGTGGGCGTGGCGGGGGCCAACTCAGCCGCGGCAACTGTCCCGGCGGCAAGTATCGCGAGCCATTGTGCGAGGCGGCGCTTCATGGCGGCGTCAGGCATATTTCACGTTGTTCAGGCGCTTGGTGATCTTGCGGACGGCGGCCCGCGGGACCAACCGGACCAGGAAGGCCGGGAGCTGATTGCGGAAGCCGTTGATGACAACCACCCCGCCCCGGCGGAAGCCGCGGTGGCCCTGCCTGGCGACCGCTTCGGCCGACATGGAAATCTTCTTCACCAGTCCCAGCGTGCGCATGTTGGCCGTCCGGCCGAAGTTCGTTGCCGTCGGGCCCGGGCACACCGCGGTGACGGTGACGCCCGTTCCGGCCAGCTCCTCAGCCAGGGCTTCGGTGAAGGAAAGCACATAAGCCTTCGTCGCGTAGTAAACCGCCATGCCGGGTCCGGGCTGGAAGGCGGCCGTCGAGGCGACGTTGAGGACGCCGCCGCGGCGGCGCTCGATCATGCCCGGGAGCAGCAGGCCGGTGAGATGGGTGAGGCTGGTGATGTTGAGTTGGAGCATGTCAAGCTGCCGCGCGAGGGGCAGTTCGGCGAACTTTCCTTGCGCGCCGAACCCGGCGTTGTTCACCAGCACGTCCACTTTGAGGCCCGCCGCCTGCAAATGCGCCAGCAGGCGGGTGGGGGCTTCCGGGCGGGCAAGGTCGGCGGTGATAACCTGCGCCTGGATCTTGTGGGTCTTGCGCAACTCCGTCGCCAGCGTCTCGAGCGCGTCCCCCTTGCGCGCGACAAGCACCAGACGGCATCCATCCGCCGCGAAGCACCGCGCCAATGCCAGCCCAATGCCTGACGATGCGCCGGTGATTAGAACCGTCTCAGCATTCATAGGCCTCAGCTAACCTCACGGCGCCGGGTTTGGCAATCGCGCAAAGGCGCGGAGCGGAGGAACGCGCCTTGCGTGTGCCGGCGCGTGCCCCGGCGTGTCAGCGCCAAAGCGAACGGGGATGTGCGCGCTCCAAATCCCGGCGCAGGGTGTCGAGGTTGCTTTCAATAACATTGAAGGGCTGGTGCTGGAGGGCGCCGAGGTCTTTGAGGCCGGCGCCGGTCAGCATCAGCAGGACGGATTGCTCCGCGGCGATCCTGCCGGCCTGGCGCAGCTTCCGGACAGCGCACAAGGTGGTGGCGGTGGCCGGCTCGACAAACCAGCCTGCCTGCGCAAACTGGCGCTGCGCTTCGAGTATCTCCGCCTCCGTCGCATCCTCGGCCAGCCACCCGTGGGCGCGGGCTTTGGCGATGATCTCGTCGCCACCCATCGGGTTGCCGCTGGTGATGGCCTCGGCGACCGTATGGAAGTTCGTAAACGGGATGACGTGTTTGACCCCCTGTTTGATGGCGCTGACGATGGGGCTGTTGTTGGCTGCCTGCACGACAATCATGCGCGGCAGGTGGCGGATGAGCCCCGCCGCCAGGAGTTCGCGGAAGCCCTTGAACAGCCCGCGAATGTGTCCGCAAGCCGACGTCGGCACAGCGACGTAATCCGGCAGTTCGCCGCGGGTCTGCTCATACAACTCGAAGGCGGTCAGTTTGTAGCCCTCGACGCGGATGGGGCCGTTGCCGGACACGATGCGCAGGTTGAATTCCTTTGCCAAACCGAGCACGGCCCGCTTCATCAAAGCGTAATCCGGCGCGCGGACCCTGATCACGGCGGCGCCGTGGATGGTCATGGCCAGGAGCTTCTCGCTCGGCGCAAACTCCGGCACGAAGACCAGCGCCTTGAGGTCGGCCCGGGCGGCGTAGGCGGCGATGGAATGGCCCATGTTGCCCGTCGAGATAGTCGCCAGGGTCGGCTCGCCCAATTCCTGCGCCATGAACACACAGGCCAGCGAGCCGCGGTCCTTGAAACTCCAGGTGGGATTCTGCGTCTCGTTCTTCAGCAACAGACGTTCGAGGCCGCTGAACGCGGCGAGCTGGGCCCCCGCTTCCACCAGCGGGGTGCCGCCCTCACCCAGCGAGGCGCGCGGCTCCATTTGCTTGAACGGGAGAAACTCCGCAAACCGCTCCCACAGGCGAAGGCCGGGCCGAGGCCGCGCCCGCTCGACGCCGGGCAGGACAACCTCCAGCGCCTCGCCATTCTCGGCAAATTCCTCCAGCCGCTCGAAGGGATATTCGAGGCCGGTGAGAGTGGACACAAGTTTCCGCATGAACGCCGATCGAGTGTGTTGCCTCAGAGTTGAAAGTATCCCTGGCGGCGTGTCAAGAGGGCCGGAGGAGGGGCCCCGGAGCAGAACCTACGAGACAGCGGGAGGACGGCAGTCCGGGCGCTGGCCGGCACATTGCAGCCGCTTCCGGTCGGAGCGCAACCGAAAGCAAAGCATGAGAAAGCCCAGCGCCACGCATAGAAACGCGACATGCGCCGGCCGCGTGCTCGGGATCAAGTATAGAACGAGAGCGATTCCTCCTTGCAGGATCGCCGCGCAGCCGCACGCCTTGCTTTTCCAGGCATACTCCGCCATCAGCCGTTGGCGCAGCCAATCTTCGCGGAGCGCCCGGTCAAAGCGGTCGTTTTCAATCCCCATCTCAATCATTGCTCGCTTGCCGGCCCCGGCCTTGCCAGTGTGCCGGCTCAATCATGCCGTGTCGGGTTGCCTTGATGCCTTGAGCCTCAACCGCCGCGCCAACACGGCTCGAACGCCCATCTACTAACATGAACGCCCGGGCTTGTCGCTAGGAAATAATGCGGAAATTCTTGTAAGCAAAAGCCTTACAAGCACAGCCGCTTTGCAGCGATGCCGGGCTTGCATCGGCGGGCGGCGCTGGCCCGGCTTGACCGCTGGCGGGTCCCGGCGCCTGCCGACAGCCCGCTTTGTCTGCTTGACGCCGGGCGCCAATGCCACTATTTGTTTCGCTATGACACATCCGATCTCACGGCGAGGGTTCGTCAAGTCCTCCCTGATTGCCTCTGCCGCCATTCCGCTGGCTTTGCGCGGCCAACCCAGCCCGGCTCCCACAACTTCGGCCGCACCCGGCGCCCCCGCCGCCGCCCCGCAGCCGACGCTGCCGACGGGGAGAATCGCTAACCAGGAATTCAGCCGCCTGATGCTCGGCGGTAACCTCATCGGCGGGTGGTCGCATTCCCGCGATCTCGCTTACGTCTCCACCCTGGCGCGCCGCTACAACACCGAAGCCAAGATCCGCGAGACCTTCGAGCTGGCCGAAGCCCACGGCATTACCGCCATCAACACCTGGGTCATGCAGGAGAACTCCCACCTCTTCAACCACTGGAAACGCGGCGGCAAAATGAAGTGGATTGCCCAGGTCCGACTGGACGCGGGCGGCGGCTATTCCCAGATCACCCGGGCGATTGACGAGGGGGCCGCAGGGGTGCACATCACGGGCGACACCGCTGAATCGCTTCTCGCGTCGGGCAAGTTCGAGAAGGTGGGCGAGACGGTTGAGTTGATCAAATCGAAGAAGCGCGCTGCCGGTGTCGCCGCCCACGATCTGCGGGTCATCGTCGAGTGTGAGAAGATCGGCCTGGATGTGGACTTCTACCAGAAGACCTTTCACTCGCACGATTACTACACCGCCCCTCGCCCCGGGGAAAAGGACGCGATGGGCGCCAATGACAACTCCTGGTGCAGCGACCCCCAGGCGGTGATTGACTTCATGGCGAACGTCAAGAAGCCCTGGATCGCCTTCAAAATCCTCGCCGCCGGCGCCATCCATCCCCGCGCGGCTTTCCCTTATGCCTTTAACAACGGGGCGGACTTCATCCTGGTAGGCATGTTCGACTGGCAAATCGAGGAGGA
>JAKLEJ010000205.1 GCA_022711695.1 Verrucomicrobiota bacterium
GGCTCTCCCTCGCATCTCGCCGCCGTCCTGCGCAGATCCGCTAAGTGGGTGGCGCTGCTCGCGGTCATTGCCTTCGTGGTCTATCGGGTGAAGCTGGCGCCCACTCCGGTCCTGACGCACCCAGTGAAGTCCGGACCCATCGTCGCCGAAGTCATGGGCACGGGCACATTGGAGGCGCGGGTCAAGACGACCCTCAGTTCCCGCATCCAGGAGCGCCTGGCCGAGGTGCTCGCGGATCAAAACGACGCGGTGAAGGCCGGTCAGTTGCTGGCGCGGCTCGACGATGGCGAACTGAAGCGCCAGGTGGAAGTCGCCACGGCAAGCCTGGAGGCGGCGCGGGCCAGCCTGGAGCGGGTGAAGACCGATGAAGCCCGGGCGGAGGCGGTGGCTAGGCAGGCGCGCCTCGACCACCGGCGCCTGGCCGCCCTTCTGACCAACCAGGTCAGCTCCCAGGCGGATTTCGACCGGGCCGTGGAGCAGATGAATGTGGCGGAGGCGGACTTGAAACGGTCGCTGGCTGCCATTGCCGAGGCCCAGAGCGACGTCAGGACGGCGGAGAAGAACCTGGACTACCAGCAGGAGCGGCTGGGGTTCACCCGGATACTCAGTCCGTATGACGGTCTGGTCGTGCGGCGCGACCGGGACCCTGGCGGGGTGGTCGTGCCCGGCAGTTCCATTCTCCAGTTGATTGCGACCAACGAAATCTGGGTTTCCGCGTGGGTGGACGAAACGGCGATGTCAGGTCTGAGCGCCGGACAGGTCGCTCGGGTCACGTTCCGTTCCGAGCCGGGGAAATCCTATCCAGGAGAGGTGGCGCGGCTGGGCCGGGAGACGGACCGTGAAACGCGGGAGTTCCTGGTGGACGTGCGGGTGAGAGATCTGCCAAGGCTCTGGACGGTGGGCCAGCGAGCGGAGGTGTTCATCGAGACGGCGCGAAAGAACGATGCCCTGGCGGTTCCCCAGCGGTTCCTGCAATGGCGCGACGGGAAGCCCGGGGTGTTCGTCGAGAAGGAGGGCAAAGCCAGGTGGCATACGATCACGCTCGGGCTGCGCGGCCGCGAGACGGCGGAAGTCGTGGAAGGCCTGTCGGCAGGGGCGCGAGTGGTGGTCCCGCGGGACGCCAGGCAATCCCCGCTCCGTGAGGGTGCGCGGGTGAGCATGCCATGAATCTCGCGGCAAAGGACATCCGCCATAATTTCGGACGGTTCGCGCTGACGACCGTGGGCGTGGGGCTGCTGCTGATGATTGTCATGGGCATGGGGGGCATCTACCGCGGCCTGATCCGGGAGGCGACTCTGCTGGTGGACAAGATCGGCGCCGATCTGTGGCTGGTGCAGGGCAGCACGCGGGGGCCGTTTGCCGAGATTTCCCGGATCCCGGCCAGCCTGGAAGACCGGGCCCGGGCTGTGCCCGGGGTCGCCGGGGCGCGGCGATTCGTGTCGCACACCATTCAGCGCGAGCATCGCGGGCGGCCCCTGCGGATGGGGGTGCAGGGATTGGCCTGGCCCGAGGACCGGGGCGCATGGATCCCGCTGGCAGCGGGACGCCCGCTGGGCCAGGCGCACTACGAAGCGATTGCCGATCGTTCGCTGGGCTTGTCCCTGGGGGAAAGACTCAAGCTGGGCAAGGACGTCTATGAGGTGGTGGGGCTGACGCAGGGCATGGTGGGCTCAGGGGGAGACGGGTTGTGCTTCTTCACGGTGAGCGACGCCGAGGCCATCCAGTTCGACACGCCGGGGGAGACGGTGCGCCTGGAGCGCCAGGCGCGGCGGGCGCGGGCCGAAGGGCAGGACCTCGGCCAGGCGCAGCCGCAGTTGCTCGAACGCGCGGCGGGCCCGGCCAGCGCCATTCCCGCGCTGGCGCCGCCGCAGGTCAGCGCGATCATGGTGACGCTCCAGCCGGGCGCGGATGCGGCGGCAGTCGCGAGCGTGTTTGCCGCATGGCCGGACGTCACCGTCTATTCCACCGGCCGGCAAATCGAGCTGCTGTTGGCCGGCATGGTGGACAAGGCCAGGCGGCAGCTTGGGCTGTTCCGCGCGCTGCTGATCGCCATTTCCGCGATCGTCATGGCGCTCATCCTCTACACGCTGACACTGGACAAGATTCACGACATCGCCATGCTCAAGCTGATGGGGGCGCGCAACGGAGTCATCGCGGGGCTGATCCTGCAACAGGCGCTGCTCATTGGCGCGCTCGGCTACGGCCTGGCCTACTGGCTGGGGACCTACGCGTTCCCGCGGTTTCCGCGCCTGGTGGTGATCGAGACGCCGGACCTGCTGTCGCTCGCGGGGATTGTGTTGGGCATCTCGGTGCTGTCGAGTTTGCTGGGCATCTGGAAAGCCATGCGAGTGGAACCGAACAAGGTGTTGTCATGAGGTCCACTTCCCGAAGCGGCGCCCCGGCGATCGAGGCGTTCAACCTGACAAAGATCTATGGCTCGGGAAACACCGAAGTCGTGGCCATGAAGGACGTATCGCTGACAGTGGCGCGAGGCGAGGTGGTGGCGCTGCTGGGCCCCAGCGGGGCGGGCAAGTCCACCTTGCTCACGGCGATCGGGCTGATCAACCCGCCAACCGCCGGCCGGATCGCGATCGGCGGCCAACCCGTCATGGAGGCCGACCGCGCGCTGGTGGATTTGCGCGCGTTTCGACGGCGGCATCTTGGCTTCGTGTTTCAGAAGGCCAACCTGATTCCGTTTCTCACCGCCGCGGAAAATGTGCGGGTGGCGATGGAAATCAACGATCTCCCGGCGCGGACGGCGCGCCATCGCGCCACGGAGCTGCTGGGCTATCTCGGAGTCGCCGACCGCGCCCACCATCTTCCGAACGCGCTCTCGGGCGGGCAGCAACAGCGGGTGGCCGTGGCGCGCGCGCTGGCCAATGAACCCAGCCTCATCCTGGCGGACGAGCCGACCGCGGCGCTGGACGGCCATCGTGGAAGACAGGTCATGGAACTGTTTCGCCAGGTGGCTCACGAGCGCGGGGCGGGCGTGGTGGTGGTGACCCACGATCACCGCGCCCTGGACGTGTTTGACCGGATTTACGAAATGGAGGACGGGCAACTGCGCCCTTCCCATTCCGGAACAGGAGCAAGCCAGGCGCAATCGCGCTCAGCGCGGCGAGCATTCCCATCGGAATCTAATCGGCTTGATTAACGGGCAGCAAGGCAGCCAACCCGGCGCGACCACGCGGTGGTGGGCCCAGAGGGATTTGAACCCCCGACCAAGCGATTATGAGTCGCCTGCTCTAACCCCTGAGCTATGGGCCCGCACCATCCGTTGTCGGCGTTTCTTCGGCAACGAGTAGAGCCTCCGGGGACGATCCGATGCCGCTGCGACACTGCAAGCGCGGCCAGCCGCAGCCGCCGAGGGCATCGCAGCCAAGACAAAAGTCCATGGTGACAGGCTCCAGCGACGGACTTTTCGCGTTGCACGCCATCTGACGCGTAATCTGCCAGAGGAGGCGCAGGCGGCAAGTCATTTCGCGGGACTCGAACCCGCGTTCGCCGACTGGGCGCGCGGCAGTCGTCATGACCAGACATTTAACCGGCTGGCGCCGAAAAGAACACCAGGAGCGAACCCGCCTTCGCTCGCGCCCGAAAGCAGGCCAAAAGGGCGGCTCAAGGGGCCAGCGGCGCGAGCGAGAGGGAGACCAGGTAGAAGTACGATGAGGCCGGCGGCGAAGGCGCCGTCACTTCCCAGCGGTTGGGCCCAACCGAGGCCGGGGCTCCGGCTCCCAGGTCCGAAAACGGCGTCCCAAGGACCGGGGTGGCAAGGACATTGAGTCGAACCTTGCCGATGTAGGCAGCCGGCCAATCGAAGCGCAACCGGACGAGCGCGCCATCCGGGATGAACTCGAGCGTGGGGGCGGCAAAAGCCACAGGCGCAGTTGCCGGAATATTCATGGCATCCGAGGGATCGGAGCCCTCGAACATCTCCTGGAGGTTCGAGTAGGCGTCGCCATCGGCGTTGCCGAAGGGATTGCTCCCCAAGCCCTCCAGGAAGAGACGCTCCCAGGTGTCGAGCAGCAGGTTGCCGTCGGTGTCCAGATCGCTGGCCACGGGCACGTGCGCCAGGCCGATGGAAATCACCTCCAGGTCCTGCCCGGGACAGACCGAGTAAGAGACGTCCGGGAAGCCCACCACCTCGATGCGCGAGCCCGGGAGCAATTCGAACGATTCTGGAAAGAGGAAGGGCGCTGCTTCAGCATCGAACAGGTTGACCGCGGCGGCGGTTCCCTGGATGTCGAAGGTCCGGCAGTATCCCGAGAAGGAATCGGCCCGGACCACCAGGGTGAGATTGGTGACGGGCCGCGGCTGGACGGAGGACAGGATGGTGTTGGCTCCGGCCGAGGCGCTGGCAAAGAGGCCGGCGTTGGCGCTCACGGCCAGGTAGTTCGAGTCGAGCGTGCCGCGCCAGAGGAAATGACGAACCTCGTCCACGGGCGAGGCGTAGGTGGCCGGGTTGGTGTTGTTGCGGGCGCTGCAGATGTCATAGATCTCCGCGACGACCGCGCGAAGGTTGAGAATGGCGCCGAGGGTCGAATTGAGCGTGAGGTTGCTGATGGCGGCATAGACGGACTTGATCTGCCAGGCCGGCAACGCGCCGCTGGCGCGCGACTCGAGCGAGAGCAGCGCGGCCTGGGACGGGTTGGTGCGGCCGGCGTCGCTGGCGCGGAACGGAAAGAGAGTCATGTTCGACCACCAATTGGAGCCCCGGGCCTGGAAGATCTCGGCCACCTTCTTCTCGAAGAGCAGCGCCGCGAGAGTCTCGTTGGCCGTCATTTCGCCCTTGACGATCTCGCGCGGGGTCGAGGCGTAGGCGGCCGCGGCGGCGGCGATCCATGCGGCCGCCTCGTTGGTGATGTTGCCGCCGCCGTAGGTGTAGGGAACGGACACGGCCTGCACGGCGGGCAGCGACACCAGGCGGATCATCTCACGCCCGATCCGGGCATCGGCGGCCGGCGTCTGAATGTCGTAATGCAGATCGGTGCCCGCGGCGGCCAGCCGCTGCTGCGTCTCGATGACGATGTTGGAAAGGCGGGCGGCAGGATCGATCACGCCGGCAACGCCGATATTCGTGGCAAAGGTCGCCGCATGCAGGCTGCCCTGGAGCGAATACGCCCGGACCGGCGCGCCATTGGAAACGAGCCGTGGGGTGTGGAAGACGCCGTCCCGGGGGCGGGGGGTCAGCGCCCAATCGAAGGCCGCCTTGAGTTCGAGCCGGGAAGCGGTGGCCGGAGGGTGATCGGAAGCGTCGGCGGGGTTGGTGTTGGCGATTAGTTCCTCAAGGTCGGTGAACCCGTCGCCATCGGCGTCGCTGCCGCTTTCGACCGGGTCCAGCCCTTTGGCAACCTCCGCGTAGTCGGGCACGCCGTCGCCGTCCGAGTCCATCGCCCCCGGCGTCACCGGGAAGGTGTAAGCGGCGGACTTGATCGAGGACTTGGCCGTTCCAGCGGGCGGCTGCCCGTAATAGTGGACGGTGGCGTTCGAGAAGAGGGGAAGAGGCTGGTTGGTGTATTGCCGCCAGCCTCCCTCGGTGCCAAAGCGAAAGTAGATGAGGTGGGTGGGATCGCTGGCGCTGAACACCAGGTTGACGGCCGTCCGGTAGGCGCCCGCATCCGGGGAAACCTTGACCTCCGAGACCTGGTCTCCGACAGGGGCGAGGTAGCTGAAGAGGGAGATGAAGTTGGTGTATTGATTGACCAGGCCGCTGGTGGACAGGGGCGGCGCCGTTCCGACCGCGGTGGGGACGGGATCGTCCAGGCCGTGAGCGGAATCCACGAAGCGCTCGACGTTGACGGTGAGCGGGGGGGGCGCCCCGCCGGCGAAAGTCAGCGCGGAGGACCAGTCGCCTCCCTTAAGCAGGCGCAAGAGCACAGGCGAGGAGGAGACGAAGGGCTCATACCGGAAGAGCAGGACGTTGGCCTTGCCGGAGAGGCCGGCGATGGGGGGCAGATCGCCCGAGGCCACCAGGGCCAGGGTGGCGCCGTTCCAGACCTTGAACCGGGTCGAGGAATGCGAACCGACGGCGCCCGAGAGCAGGCTGAAGTGGCCGCCCAGGACGGCTCCGCCGGTGAAATGCTCCCCCGCGTCCGCGGCATAGGTCTGGACCGGGACGGGGGCGTTCAGCCCGTTGAAATGGTAGAGCGTGGCGGAGTCGCCGTCTCCGAAGAGGACGAGCAGCTTGTTGGTGGCGCCGGCCGCCACGGCGAACATCTGGCTGATGACTCGCCCCAGGGGGAACGTCAGAGGGGCGGCGGGGGAATAAATCCCGGAAGACGGCCCGGACAACTGGTAGCTGTGAAAGTTGCTCTGGCCGGGACGATAGAACAGGACTTGAACCAGGGGATTGGTTGGGTTGAACCAGCCGTGGATGAACTGGTTCGATCCGCCACCCGAAGCCGGAGTGATGGACAGGGTCTGGACGGTGGCGCCGCTGGCGAAGTCATAGACGCGGAACACCTCTGTGCCGGGCGAACGCATGAAGAACCCCATGCAATCGTTCGAGCCTGTTTTGAGCACGACGCGGTTGGCGCCGCCCGGCGCGCCCCCCACGGCCGCGTGAGAAATCGCCACGCGGTTGGTGCTGCCGTCATTTCGGAAGAGCGTCTGGTAATAGGGGTTCAGGCCGTT
>JAKLEJ010000206.1 GCA_022711695.1 Verrucomicrobiota bacterium
AGCGCCAGCCCGGGAAGGCGCCGCTCCGCAAATGCGCCCCGGCCGAGGTCCGTCCAGAAATAGAGCAGGCCCAGGGCAAAGGGCAGCGTGCCCAGGTAGTACTTGAGGAGGGCCGTCGCCGGGGCCAGGCGGAGCAGGTGGACGGCTTCCTCGACCGTCTCGAGCGGGCCCTTCCCCTGCTCTTTCTGCTGGCATTTCATGAGCGGTCGGCTCGCGTCTGGCGATCCCGCCAGCCGGCCCGGCTTAGTCGATGCCGCAATTGGCGCGGGCCCGCTTCAGGGTAAGCGCGGCGCAGGCGCGGGCCCTGGCGGCGCCCTCGCGCAGGACCTGTTGCACAAAATCCAGGTTGGCCGTCAGCTCGGCCCGCCGGGCGCGCGCTGCCGCGAAGTGGCTCCAGTAGTGTTCGAACAGGGCTTTCTTGAGGTCGCCATAACCCAGGCCGCCCGCGCGCAGGCGATCCTCGAAGTCTTGCGCGACCGGCGCTGGAGCCACCAGTTTGAGCAACTGGATGGCCAGGTTCTGGTCGGCGTCCGGCTTGGGCTCCTGCGGAGTCCGGCTGTCCATCTTGATGCTCATGACCTTCTTTCGAAGCGCCTTTTCCTCGCCGAAAATCTCCAGGGTGTTATCGTAGCTCTTGCTCATCTTCTCGCCGTCGGTGCCCGGGACCTTGGCCACCGCCGACTGAATCTGGGGCTCGGGGATGACGAACGTCTGCCCGTAGGTTTCATTGAACTTGATGGCAATGTCGCGGGTCACCTCCACGTGCTGCTTCTGGTCCTGCCCCACGGGCACCAGGTTGGAATCGTAGATCAGGATGTCCGCCGCCATCAGCACCGGGTAGGCGAAGAGGCCGTGGTTGGGCGAGATGCCCTTGGCGATCTTGTCCTTGTAGGAGTGGCAGCGCTCCAGCAACCCCATCGGGGTGACCGTGCTCAGCAGCCACGTCAGCTCCGTCACCTCCGGCACGTCCGATTGCCGGAAAAACACCGCCCGCTTCGGGTCCAGCCCGCAGGCCAGAAAATCCAGGGCCACTCCCAGGCTGTTGGCCCGCCGCGCCGCCGCGTCCGTCAGCGACGTCATCGAGTGGTAATCCGCGATGAAGTAGAAAGCTTCTCCCTTTTCCTGCAACTCGATCGCCGCCCGCATCATCCCGAAATAGTTGCCCAGATGAAGCGTCCCCGAGGGTTGTATGCCTGATAAGATACGCATGGGGCCGGAGAATAATGTCCAGACCGCCGCTGGCAAGCTCCTGTATCCGCGCGGGGCGTTTCGCAGCCGGCCCAACCCCCGCCCAACGGCCCGGGTGGGGTTTGGTTGCCGAGGTCAGCCGCCGGCCGGCGGACCGGAATTTGAGGAGAACCCCTGGCCTTCCGGGTTACTCCGGCGAGATTCGGGCTAACGAGTCTGCGGTTCCTGGGATTCGGCTTGTTTGCGCGCCAGCTCGTGCAACTGCCGGGCCAAAGCCTGGAGGGCGGGGTCAGGGTCCGAGAACAGGCTCTCGATCAAGGGAACCGCCCGCGGGTCCTCCAAATCGACCAACCCGTCCAGCGCCGCTTCGCGCACCTCGGCCGGCTGGCTGGAACTCAGTCCCCGCTTCAGGAAACGCAGACGCTCCTCCTTGGCCCCGGAGATGCCGATGAGCGCGTTGATGAGTTCGACGCGCAAGTCCTTGTCCGGCTCCTCGACAAAGAGCTCCTCCAGCGCCGAAACCGCTTCAGCGGTGCCCACCTCGCCGATGGAAAGCAGGGTTTCGAAGCGATCGTCGAAATTGGTGCTCGAACGAAACTGGCGGGTCATCGCGGCCACCTGCGGCGCCGCGGCGGCCTCCGCGGCCTGCGCCCGAGACGACCCGTTCGTCGGGAGGCCAGGGGACACCTCGGGACCGGGGTTCGGAACCAAAGTCACACGGCTCGGTCCCTCCGCCCCCGGGGCCGCGGGACCGGCGTCCTGGCTGGCGGCGGGCGGCTTCGCCCCCTCCCCTGACTCGGGCTTCGAGCAGCCGGCCACAACGCACCACCAGAGTCCGGCGGCGCCGAGAGCCGCTGGCGCTGAGCCCTTCCACAAAACCCTGAGCCACGATTTCATTGCTGGAGGGAATGGAAGCAGGTTTCCGAACGGTGTGACAACAAACAAAATGGCGCGCGACATTCCCGCCGCGCGCCACTTTCCAGTCTGACCGAATCCCCCTGGGTGCAAGAAACCGGGCTGGTTCCGACCGCAGGCCTAATTCTGGCAAACATCGAGGCTCTCGAGCTGAGCTCGAAGCGTCGTGACCGCCTGCGCGTGAATCTGGCAAATCCTGGATTCGGTCAGCCCGAAGACAGCCGCGATCTCCCGCAGCCGCATGTCCTCGAAGTAATAGAGCGCCAGGACCTTTTTCTGGGCGCCGGGCAGTTGGGCGATCAACTGCGCCAGCCGCGCGGCGGTCTCGCGCCGGGCCACCTCGTCCAGCGGATCGGCCTGGCTGGGATCGGCCAGCGCCTCGTATTGAGTCGGCGAGTCTTCCGACTCCGGGTTCACCGCCGAATCCAGGCAAACGAACGTGGCCGGACGGATTTCGTCCAGAAGCTGGTGGTATTCCGCAAGGGAGATGTTCAGCTCGACCGCGATCTCGGCGGCGGTTGGCGTGCGGTGTTTGCGTTGTTCCAGTTCCTGCACCGCCAGTTGGACACGGCGGGCCTTGCGATGAATCGAACGCGGCACCCAGTCCATCCGGCGCAGTTCATCGAACACCGCGCCGCGGATGCGAACCCGGGCGTAGCTCTCGAAGCTCGATCCCATCCGCGGGTTGAAATGCCGGATCGCGTCCAGCAGTCCGATCAGACCGGCGCTGTACAAATCCTCGGCATCCACTTGCGGCGGCAGCGAAATCTGAATCCGGCCGACCACCGTCTTGACCAGAGGCAGGTACTTGTGGACCAACCGGGTTTCCTCGCGGCTGCGGACCGCGACCCGGCGCGGCGGCCGCGTCGTGGTGGTTTCCTTGCGCGCAACGCGCGTGCGACTCGTGGTGCGTTTTTCCGTCAGGTCAATGGCGAGCATATCCGGTTGGGGGTTGGGTTCACGAACAAGCGGAACTCGTTCGCCCTGACCCAGGGCGGCCTCTCTGAGCGCGGTTTCCCGCGAAAGCCGCCTGCCGAATCCTGTCTTGCTTCGAACGAGTTTCATGAACTTCGGTCCACTCCAAAGCAAAAGGCTTGCCAACTTCTGTTTGGATGCGTTTTTTCTGAAATCCGCGCTTAAAGACTCCCCCCTCGTTCGTTGCTCAGTCCAGCCTCGCACCGCGATGTCGGCGCAACCATTCCACCCCGCGGCAGGACACACTCCAGAGCCCATTCCGTTGGGGGTGGTGTCTCCAAAGCACAACTGGCGGGGGTCAAGCCAGTGTGCGTCCCCAAGGTCTGCGGCCGAGCTGATCCACCGATAGCCGGCCCGGACATCCCCAGGAAAAGCCTGGGTTTTGGGGGCTGAGCCCCGTTCAGGCCTGCGGGTGTTCCCGCCCGATCGGGGTTCCAAACAAAGCGGGTGTCAACATTCTGGCCATTGCCTTCCCAGACAAGTTACACTGGGCCAGGCAGGAACGAACAGGGGGTAAGGCGGACCTTGGAACGAAGGTCCGGTTAGAGGGTCAGTCCGACTCGCGCGGCTGGACGTTTCTCGCCAGCACGTCGGCCACCGCCCGGACAACATCATCAGGCGGATACCCCGGATCGGCGAAGAGCTTCCTTCCCCGTGCCAGGTAGGACTGACGAACGTCGGGGGTCTTTCGCATCGCCCAAAGCAACTCGGCCATAGCCATGCGAGCTTCCTCGCCGCCCGCGTCCCCGCTGACCGAGGCCGTGGCGGCCGGTTCCGCCGCAAACCCTTTGCGAGAATTCCAATGGACCGTCATCGTATGGCCCGCCTCACGCGGGAGATTCGCTTGCATCGGTGGTCTCGATCGTTCATTCGAGATCGAAACATCCGCACACTTACTTTAGCCTGCGGACGCCGGCATGTCCAACGCCCCTGCCCTCCGCACGCCCGCCAAAGTGAAAAGGCCTGGACAAGGTCCTCGTGGGGCAGGGTCTGGCAGGTTGCCGGTCTTCAAATTGCACCATCAGATAGATCGGCCGCTGGGCCGGAGGACTTTAGCCCGGAACTCCGCCGGCGCGGCGCAGGCCCCCTATTCGCCGCCGAGGCCCGCCTCGCTGATCCGCTCCAGCCGCGCGCCCAACTGGCGCAGCTTCGCGTCGATGTTCTCGTAGCCGCGATCGATGTGATAGACGCGGAGGATCTCGGTGGCGCCGCGGGCCGCCAGGCCGGCAATGACCAGGGCCGCGGAGGCGCGCAGATCCCCCGCCATCATCTGCGCGCCGCTGAGCGCGGACACGCCCTTGACGATGGCGCTGGGCCCCTCGATGGATATGTCGGCGCCCAGCCGGGCCAATTCGGCGGCATGCATGAAGCGCGACTCGAAAATGCGCTCGGTGATGACGCTGGTCCCCGGGGCGAGGCACATCAAGGCCATCATCTGCGCCTGGACATCCGTGGGAAAGCCCGCATAGGGCTGGGTGGTGATGTCCACCGGCCGGAGAACGGGTCCCGGGCGGACCACCAGCGCCGGCCCGTGCCGCTCGACAGTCACGCCCGCCTCCCGCAGCTTGTCCAACACGGCGCGGAAATGATCCGGACGCGCGTTCCGGAGGGTGATTTCGCCCCCCGTAGCCGCGGCGGCGATCGCAAAAGTGGCCGCTTCGATCCGATCGGGAATCGCCTCGTGCTCGGCGCCGTGCAGTTCCTTGACCCCGGCGATGGTGATGACCGGGCTGCCCGCGCCGCTGATGCGCGCGCCCATCTCGTTCAAAAAACCGGCCAGATCGGCGATTTCGGGCTCGCACGCCGCGCTGTCGATAATGGTGATGCCTTCGGCCAGCGTCGCCGCCATCATGATGTTGGCCGTTCCCAGCACGGTGGGACCGGCGCGCCCGCCCAGAAACACCTCGGCCCCGATCAAGCGCGGCGCCGCCGCCCGCACGTAACCCCCTGCGATCTCCAACTCGGCGCCCAGCGCGCGAAACCCCTTCAGATGAAGGTCCACCGGGCGCACGCCGATGGCGCAGCCGCCTGGCAAGGCCACCCGGGTCTCGCGCAGCCGGGCCAGCAGAGGGCCCATGACACAAATGGAGCCGCGCATCTTCCGCACCAGCTCATAATCGCCATGCCCCTGAATCTGCCGCGCCTGAATGGCAAGGACGCCTCCCTCGAAGCGCACGCTCGCGCCCAGCGACTGGAGGATGCGGGCCATAAAGCGCACATCGCTCAGGTCGGGAACCCGCCGGATGACGCACGGCTCCGAAGTCAGCAGGGCCGCGGCCATGATTGGCAGAACAGCATTCTTGGCGCCGCTGATGGTCACCTCCCCTCTCAAGGGGACTCCACCGTGGATCACAAATCTGTCCATGTTCGTCTGGTTGCCAGCGTTGAAAACGAAGCCGGCGATGGTTCTGGACGGCTTTCAGCCCTGACCTCGCCGGGCGACAAACACCCGCGGGCAACGACAGTAGTCCTCGAAGATGGACTCGACAATCCACTTCTGGCCGTGAAAGAGCTCGCGGACGCTCTCGGCCTGCCCATCTCCCAACTCCAGCATGATTCTTCCCTCGGGTTCGAGCAACGGCCGCGCCTCCGCAGCCAGCAGCCGGTAATAATCCAACCCGTCCGCTCCGCCGTCGAGCGCGGCGCGGGGATCGTGGTCTCGCACCTCGGGTTCGAGGCGGGCGATCTCAGCCGTGGGGATGTAAGGCGGATTGGACACAATCAAATCCAGCGTGGTCCCGGAGGGCGCCGCCGCCAGTCCGTCCCCGCAATGGAAGGCGATGCGATCGGCCACCCCATGGGCGGCGGCATTCCGGCGGGCCAGTTCCAGGGCGGCAGGGGAAATATCCAGCGCATGAACCCGCGCCGCCTGGACCTTGACGGCCAGGGTGACGGCCAGGCAGCCGCTGCCGGCGCCGAAGTCCAGCACTTCAGGCTCTCGTGCTTCGAGGCCGGCCAGAAACCGGGCGGCGGCTTCCGCCAACAGCTCGGTCTCGGGGCGCGGAATCAGGGCCTGCGGGCCCACCGTCAACTCCAGCCCGCAGAACGAGACCGAGCCCACCAGGTGCTGAAGGGGCTCGCGCCGCCCGCGCCGCTGGACCAATTCCCGGGCGGCGTCGGTTTGCGAAGCGGTCAGCACCCGATCGAACTGCAGGTAGAGTTGGAGCCGCGGCAGGCCGAGCACATGCGCCAGCAGTTCCTCAACATTGCGCCGGGGCGATTCCACCCCCTTGCCCGCGAGGAACGCCGCGCTGCGTTGGATGACTTCCAGGACTGTCACCCCCTCAGCCTAGCGAGACCGCGCCCCGGCGGCAACGCGCGAAACGCGCGCTTTTGGGTTGTGAGGAGCGCCGGAGCGCGGGTATGGTTCCGGAGCGCGCCAAACCACAATGACAAGCGAGCACGCCAGCCAAGCCGACCCGGCTTCGGCCCCCGGCCCCCGGGCGCTGGAGGAGCTTGTCCGCCGCGCCGAACTCAGCGGAGCCAGCGACATCCACCTGCAACGGACCGCCGCGGG
>JAKLEJ010000207.1 GCA_022711695.1 Verrucomicrobiota bacterium
GCCCCTCGCCGGGGCGCCGGCGTTTTCCCTGTTGACTTAAAGGATATCTGATGATTATCATTATGGAGACATATGGGTATGTGTATGTGTTGGCTCAACCTCAACCAAAGGGCACTTCTATGAACATTGCTTGTCATGATCCTCATCCAGCGCGGCTTCCCTGGAAGCGCCTGGCGCTGCTGCTTCCAGGCCTGGCCCTGGCTTCGACGACCGCTCTCGCGCAGACGGCGGGCCAGGCCCGTCTCGAAGCGAGAATCCTGGACTACACCGGCACGTCGAACACGCGCCATTGGGCGATCGTCTGGGTGACCACCGCTTCGGGCACGTTCATCAAGACCTTGTGGTTGCAGGGGGAGTCCTACAACGACCTCCTGGACCCGCACTGGGCGGATCACTGCGGGGTATGGGCTGCCGCCCGGGGAACGAGCACCGCGCTGGATGGCTACACCAGCGCCACCGCGCAAACTTACACCGGCACCAACAGCCCGATCATCCTGACCTGGAACTGCCGCAATGCCGCCAACGCGGTGGTGGCGGATGGCGACTACAAGTTCTGGGTGCAATACGCCGAGAACAGCGGGCAGGGCCCCTACACGACCAGCGGGCTGACGTGGACCAAGAGCCCAACCGGCGCCACCAACACTTACCCGAACCAGGGCGCGAACTTCGCAGACATGCGGGTGACATGGACGCCGGCGCCGCCGGCCACGGTGGCCCCGACCATTACCAGCGCGGCGCCTCCGGGGAGCGGGACCGTGGGTGTGGCCTACAACCACACCGTCACGGCGACGGGCACCGCGCCGATCGCGTTCACGGCGTCGAACCTGCCGCCAGGCCTGGTGATCAGCCCTGCGGGCGTGATCTCCGGCCTTCCCAACACCGGGGGCGCTTACAACGGCGCCATCAGAGCCGCCAACGGGACCCCTCCAGACGCCCTGCAGGCGTTTTCCATTGCCGTCGCTGTCGTGCCCGTTACCATCGGGGCAGTGGGCTTGAACGGGAACAACCTGGTCATCAGCGGCACGGGGCCGGCCAATGGAACCTACGCGGTCCTGGCGGGCTCGAATGTCGGGCAAAGCTCGTCCCAGTGGACGCCGCTCGCGACCAATTCCATCAATGGCGCGGGGGTCTTCAGCTTCTCGACGCCCTTTGACGCGGGCGTGTCCAACCGGTATTACCGCTTAAGAATGCCTTGAGCGCGATTATCCACCGGCTGGCGCGCGCGCGGATCCTGGCTGCCGCAGCCAGGGCCGCCTGTGTGCGGGGGGCGCTGGGCGGTCCCGCCCTCCTCCTCCGCGGGTCAAGGCCCGGCCTCTTCGCGTGCGCGCTGGCTGTCTCCTCGCTGACAATGGGCGGCGCCGGCCGGGCCGGCGAGCCGGTCGTCCGGTGGGAGGGCCGGACCATGGGCAGCCCTTACACCGTGCAGATTGTCGGGGCCAGTCTCGCCCCGGGCGAAATCGACGCCCTCAAAGCGGACGTGGACCGGCGCCTGGTGGAGATCAACCGGCAGATGTCCCATTACCAGCCCGACAGCGAACTTTCCCGGTTCGCCTCGGCCCCGGCCCGCACGCCTTTCCCCGTCTCGGCCGACTTCGCGCGGGTGACGCGGTTCTCGCTCGACATGCACCGGCTGTCGGCAGGCGCGTTCGATCCCACCCTTGGGCCGGTCATCAACCGCTGGGGCTTTGGCGAGAAGACTGAGCAACGCGCCGTTCCCCCGGAGTCCGAGCTGCGCGCCGCCTTGGAGAAGACAGGCGCCCGGCATCTCTCGGTGACCGCGCACGACGAGCTGGTCAAGGACATTCCGGACCTGGCCATTAATCTTAGCGCGGTGGCGAAAGGCTTTGGCGTGGATGAAGTGGCGCGCCTGCTGCGCGGACGCGGCTTCACGAATCTCTATGTGTCGATCGCCGGCGAGGTGCTGACGCAGGGGCGCAACCCGCGGGGCACGAACTGGCAGGTTGGGATCTCCGCGCCCCTCGCGCATTGGCGGGAAACCGACCCGATGGCGGCGGTGGTCTCGATTTCGGGCCTGTCGCTCTCGACCTCGGGCGATTACCAGAAGTTCTTCACCGACGCCCGGGGCCGACGCCTCTGCCACATCATTGACCCGCGAACCGGCTGGCCGGTGCAGAACAACATCGGCGGCGTGACCGTGGTGACCACCAACAGCATGACCGCCGACGCCCTGGCGACCACATTGTTCGTCCTGGGAACCGACGCTGGCCTCAAGCTCATCGAAGGCTGGACTAACACCGCCGCCCTGTTCATCGTCCACGAGCCCGACGGCCAGTTCCGTCAAATCCCCAGCTCGCGCTTTGGCGATCTGACGGGCTATCGCCCGTTGGAAGTGCCGCCTTCAGGCCGCTGACTCGCCCGCCTGACGGGGTGGCGTCGCGCGAGGGAGAGGCTTCGGCGGAGCGACGCTCCTTCGGAGCCGGGGGGCGAGCGTCCTCGCGAGCCCCATCTCCACAGCCGCGCCAGCGTTTTGGACTGCGCCGCTTCTGCGGCGCTTTGGTGCACCGAGACAAAGCCCAATCGTCCAGGCCGATCTGCGGGCTGCCGGAGGACCTTCCGCCCTCCTTTCAACCCGCCCTGGTTTGCCGCTTGACGCGGGTCAGACCCGGAGCTACCGGTAACACATGAGATAAGCCATCCAGGAACGCGCTCCCGATTGCTTGTTCTCTATCGACTGATCGAGAGTTGCCCCCTGGTGGATCGGCAGTTGGCAATCGAGAAGACAGGAAACATCATGGGTCCGGTAATCGTGTTCGCGCTTGGGGTCGGCTGCGGAGTATTTCTCCACAACCTCTGGCGTCGTTTTTGGGCGGCGTCCGGGGTTGCGGCGTTGGCGGCGACGGGTCTCTGGGGCGGGGGCTGTTATCTCTTGTTGGCGCTGACGGCGCCGCACGAGCTGGGGCCGCCGCTGCTCATCCCGGTCTTGCTGACGGTGGGGACCGCCTTTGTCGGCGCGGCCGCAGGCGGCGGCATCTTGCGCGCGATCCGAGCCGGCTGACGTTCGTTTCGTGACGGACCGCAAGCTCGGCCTCGCCTTCCGCTCGTTGCGCCACCGGCTGATCAGGCTGTTTCAGGTCTCTTAAGCCCGTCATGAGCGACGCCGAATACAACTTCACGCTGCGGGCGCGGCGGCTTCTGGTCCTGGCGCAGGCTGAGGCCGGACGTCTGAACCATGACGCGGTCACCGCGGAGCATCTGCTGCTCGCGTTGACCCGCCTGGGCGAAGGCGTCGCCACTGACGTCCTTCGAAAGATGGCCGTCAACCTCCAGGCCCTCCGTGTCAACGTCGAGAATCAGCTCGGTGGCGGCAGCGCTCAGAGGGCGGTCGGCCGCAGCCCGCACAGCCCGCAAACCTCGACCGTTCTCGCCTTGGCCGAGGAGGAGCGCATCAGGTTGAACCATTCTTACCTGGGGACGGAGCACATTCTCCTGGGAATGCTTCGCGCGGGCGACAGCATCGCGCTCCGCGTGTTGACAGAGGTGGGTGTGGAAACGGAGAAAGCCCGCGCGGAAATTGTCAGCCTGCTCGAGAGCTGAAAAGCCGAGCGTGCTTGCATCGGTGTTGTTGGCCCTGGATCATCCGGGAATGACGAAGCAAACGCGCGATTTCGACAAACAAGCCGCGAAATGGGACGAGAACCCCGCCAGGGTGAAGCTCGCGGCGGACGTGGCCGGGGCCATCGCGC
Source organism: Verrucomicrobiota bacterium (assembly GCA_022711695.1). Classification (GTDB taxonomy): domain Bacteria; phylum Verrucomicrobiota; class Verrucomicrobiia; order Limisphaerales; family JACRJZ01; genus JACRJZ01. The sequence goes on from JAKLEJ010000207.1 coordinate 3,705, forward strand.
GCGGGGTTTCAATTGGCTCGAGCATGGAGGTTCTCGATTTCGGATGCGGCACCGGCCTGGTGACGATGCAAATGGCTCCCCGGGTCAAATCCGTGACTGGCGCAGACACCTCCCGGGGAATGATCGAGGTTTTGGAGGCCAAGGCCAGACAACAAGATTTCACCAACGTTCAGACCAAGCTGCTGCATCCGGGCGAGAGTCTGTCCGGCCGCTACGATCTGATTGTCAGCAGCATGACATTTCACCATATCGAGCGCATCGACGCGGCGCTGGAGCAGTCGTATCGGGCCCTGAAGACGCCCGGACATCTCTGTGTGGCTGACCTGGACCTGGAGCAGGGCGAGTTCCACGAGGACAATACCGGGGTGTTCCACTTTGGGTTCGACCGCGCCGTGTTGCGCGAGTCGTTCGCCAGGGCGGGGTTTCTGAAGATCAGCGCTACCACCGCCGCCGAAGTCATGAAGCCGACTCGAAACGGAGTCCTCCGGAAGTTCACGGTGTTCCTGATGGTGGGGGAAAAGGCCCCCAGATGACCCACACTCTGCTCAGACTCGAATTGATAAGGTCGCTTCGCCAGCAGTACAGGCTGCCGTGGCGCGGCATCCATGGCGTCGGCCATTGGGCGCGCGTGCTCGAGAACGGGCTTCGGCTGGCATCCAAGACAGGCGCGCGCGAAAGCGTTGTCTGCCCCGGCTCGAACAAAGCCAGACTGCTCAGCGTCAAAAGCCCGTCCTGGAAATATGAAACGCTCCACACTGTCCATGCTGGTTCTGCTCGGCGCCGCCGGTTCGCTGGCCGGTGCCGCTCCCCGCCCGACCCCGCAACAGCTCGCCTGGCAGCGGCATGAGTTCATTGCCTTTGCCCACTTCGGCATGAACACCTTTACCGACCGCGAGTGGGGCGACGGCAAGGAAGATCCGAAGCGTTTCAACCCAACCAACTTCGACGCCCGCCAGTGGGCCGCGGTGCTGGAGGAAGCGGGCGTCCGGCTCCTCATCCTGACTGCCAAGCACCATGACGGGTTCTGCCTCTGGCCGTCCCGGTTCACCGAGCATTGCGTCAAGAACTCCCCCTGGCGCGAGGGCAAAGGCGATATCGTCCGGGAAGTGGTCGAGGCGCTGCGCGAGAAACGGATTCGCGTGGGGCTATATCTATCGCCCTGGGACCGCAACCAGCCGGTGTATGGGGATTCGCCCCGGTACAACGAGTACTTCCGCAACCAACTGCGCGAGCTGCTCACAAACTACGGCGAGATCGACGAGGTCTGGTTCGACGGCGCCTGCGGCGAGGGGCCCAACGGCAAGAAGCAGGAATACGACTGGGCCGGCTACTATGCGCTGATCCGGCAGCTTCAGCCCAACGCGCTCATCGCCATCTGCGGGCCGGACATCCGCTGGGTCGGCAACGAATCGGGCGTGGCCCGCGAGAACGAGTCCTCGGTCGTCATGCGCGGCGGGCAGCCCGCCTGGCATCCTGCCGAGTGCGACGTGTCCATCCGCCCGGGCTGGTTCTATCACGCCAGCGAGGACGCCAAGGTCAAATCCCTGGCCACGCTGGCCGACATCTACTTCAAGTCCGCGGGCCGAAACTCGGTGTTGCTGCTGAACATCCCGCCCGACCGCCGCGGCCGGATCGCCGATGCCGATGTCGCCCGGCTGCGGGAGTTCGGCGCCTTTGTTCGCCAGCTCCATGCCACCAACTTCGTCGCCGACGCCGCCCTCAGCGCGTCCAGCCGACGCGATCCTGCGGGGCATGAGCGGCAGCTTGCGGACGGCCGGCTGGACACGAGCTGGACGCCGACCGGGGAACTAGCGACGGGGACGATCGAGGTCGATTTGGGCCAGCCTCGCACGTTCAATGTGGCGCGCCTCCAGGAAGACATCGCCCTTGGGGAGCGGGTCCAGGCCTATCGTGTCGAGGCGCTGGAAGGCGACAAGTGGCGCACCCTCGCCGCCAGCCAAGTCATCGGCCACAAGCAGTTGCGGCGGTTTCCGGCTGTCACCGCCCGGCGGGCCCGGGTGGTCATCGAAAAGGCCTCGGCCCCGCCCGCCCTTGCCGAGTTCGGGCTTCACTTCAATCCGATCGCGCCCTCGGGCTCGGGCGCGCTCAGCGCCCACCGCCCCGCCACCGCCTCGGACGTTCACCCCGGCGGAACCCAGTTTGGGGCGGACAAGGCCGTGGATGACGATCCGGAAACGCGCTGGGCGACCTCCGACCAAATCAAGCAGGCGTGGCTGGAAGTCGAGCTGGCGCAGCCTGCGGCCATCTCGCGCCTGGTCATCAAGGAACTCGACCCGCGCCTGAGCAAGTTCCAGCTTCAATACCGGTTGACTGCGGGCGAGGAATGGAAGACGGCCTACGAAGGCGCCAAGGCTGGCGTCAATTTCTCGGCCTCGTTCCCGCCCGTCCAGGCTCGCCAGGTACGCTTGAGTATCCTCGACTCCACCCGGCCGCCGACGATTTGGGAGTTCCAGGTCTTTGCCAGGTAACTTAGCCGCCTCCGGAGCTTTTATGAAGAAACATCGCATTGCAGTCTGGTCAGCGCTGGCGTGGCTGGCCGCGTGGCTGCCATCGGCGACCGCCGCCGAACCCCTGGTGCTCCACGTGGCGACGAACGGCAACGATCGGTGGTCCGGCCTGCTGGCCGCGCCGAACGCCGCCGGCGACGACGGCCCGCTGGCATCCCTCACCGGCGCGCGGGACCGGGTTCGCGCGCGGCGGGCGGAGGCGCCAGGGCCATCGGGGCCGGTGACGGTGCGGGTTCACGGCGGCGTGTATCGGATGGAAAAGGCGCTCGTGCTCGAGCCCGTGGATTCGGGCGCCGCCGACGCCCCGGTGGTCTATGAGGCGGCCGGCAACGAGCGGCCGGTCTTCA
>JAKLEJ010000208.1 GCA_022711695.1 Verrucomicrobiota bacterium
AGTTTCAAAATGGCGTCGATCCGGGACTCGCGTTCCGCCGCAGGCACGCCGAAGACACGCGCATAGAACCGGAGCAACTCCTCGGCGGTCAGGAACTTGTAGTAGTAAGTCAACTCCGGCAGGTAGCCGATCCGCTGGCGGGCGATGGGCTGGCGGACGTCCACGTCAAACAGGTAGGCGGCGCCGGCGCTGGGGGGCACAAAGCCCAGCAGCACGTTCATAGTGGTGGTCTTGCCCGCGCCGTTGGGACCCAGGAACCCAAACACCTCGCCCTGCCCGACATTCAGATTCAACCCTTTCAGCGCAGTCTTCGTCCCCTGCCCCATTTCCCGGGAACGGTAATCGACCCTCAGGTTGTCGATGCGGACAATCGGATTCATGCTCGTTTCGCAAGGGGAATCCCGTTCCCCGTCATGCCTTGGCATCGGCATGCCTCGGAACAAACTGTAGTCGAAAGGCCTCGGCCGCAAGCGCCCCCGGCTCTTAGGCTCCGGGCGCCGAACCTCGAATGGAGGCTTCCCAGCCAGCGCCGGTTCGTGGCAGCTTTGGGCCATGGACAAGATCGCAGGCATCGATCTGGGCACGACGAACTCGCTGGTGGCGATGGTAGATGCGGGCATCCCTTACGTGGTCGCCGACCCGGAGGGGCATCGGCTCACGCCCTCGGTGGTACACGTGCCGGCGGCGCCGGGCGAGCCGGTGATCGGCCACCCGGCCAACCGGGTGCGGCTGCTCAAGCCCTCGGAAACCGTCTACTCGGTGAAACGCTTCATGGGCCGCCGGGGCGCGGACATCCCGCGCGAGGAGATGCTGGTCACCTACCCGGTCCGGGGCGCGGGGGCCGGGCCAGTGACCTTCGATCTGCAAGGCCGGGCCTGGCTGCCCGAGGAGATTTCTGCCGAGGTGCTTAAGAAGCTGAAGCGGGACGCCGAGGCCGCTCACGGCGGCCCCGTCACGCGGGCGGTTATCACCGTGCCAGCGTATTTCAACGACGCCCAGCGCAATGCCACCAAGAGGGCCGGCGAACTGGCCGGGTTCACGGTCGAGCGAATCGTGAACGAACCCACCGCCGCAGCCTTGGCCTACGGGCTGGACAAGCTCCAGGAGAAGTCCCGCATTGCGGTTTACGATCTGGGCGGGGGAACGTTCGATCTTTCGATTCTGGAGCTCAACCACGGCGTGTTCCAGGTGCTGGCCACGCATGGGAACACCCGGCTCGGGGGCGACGATCTGGACAAGCGGGTGGTGGGTCACTTGCTCGGCAAAATCAAGGAGGCCGGGGGTCCCGACCTGGCGGCCGCCGCCGGGGCTCATGGGGCCGAGGCGGCTGCCTTGCCGGCCGAGCAGTTCGCCTTGCTCTCGCGCGTGCGCGAGGCCGCGGAGCAGGCCAAGATCCGGCTCAGCGCGGAGACGGCCACCGAGATCCGCCTGCCCTTCCTGACGCCGGGTTTCAGCTTCCAGTGCCGACTCAGCCGTCAGGAACTGGAAGAACTCACCCGGGATCTCATCGAGAGCACGCGCGGCCATTGTCTCCGGGCGCTGGCCGATGCGCAACTACAGGCCAAAGACCTGGACCAGGTCATCCTCGTGGGGGGACAGACGCGGATGCCGCTAGTGCGACGGCGGGTGGCGGAGTGGTTCGGCTGCGCCGAATTCGAGGAGGAACGGGGCGACCTCCGCCTCGGCGAGGAATACCACGCCCGACAAAGCCCCAGGCTCAACACGTCGCAGAACCCGGACGAAGCCGTGGCTTTGGGGGCCGCCATCCAGGCCGAGATTCTCTCGGGCGGCTTTCGGAACGTGCTGCTCCTGGATGTCACGCCGCTCTCGCTGGGCATCGAAACGTTCGGCGGCCTCATGAACGTGATTATTCCCCGCAACACCACCATCCCGGTCAAGGCCGGTGAACTGTTCACCACCGCCGTGGACAACCAGCGCTCGATGCTCATCCACGTGCTGCAGGGCGAGCGCGAACGGGCCGCGGACAACTGGAGCCTGGGGCGCTTCGAACTCGAGTTCGAGCCGGCCCGCAAAGGCGTGCCGCGGGTGGGAGTGCAATTCGAGATCGACGCCAACGGCATTCTCCATGTGCTGGCCCGCGACACCCGGACCCAGCGCGAAAAGCTCGTGCAGATGAAATCCGCGGTGGACGTGGATGACGCCCAGGTGCAAAAGATGGTCGAGGAATCCGTCGAACACGCCTTCGACGATCTGCGGGCGCGGCAGTGGGTGGAGGCCAAGCTGCGGGCTGGGGAGACGCTAGGCGCCACCCGCAACGGCCTGGCCGAGTGCGGCAGCCAGATCGACGCCGACTACCGGAAGCGGATCGAGGCGGCGCTCGAGGCGGTGGAAGCCGCCCTGGCCTCCGAAAACCCGCGAACCCGCACCGGCGACGTGAACCGGCTCAAGACGGCCAACGCCGCCCTGGACGAAACCACGCGCCGCCTGGCGGACCTGCTGATGGACAAGGCCATGGAGGCCATGCTGCGCAAGAAGGGGTTGATCCCCTGAATCCCCCCTCGGCGCCTGCCTTGCCCGTTCGAGCCCGGGCGTCCGCGAACGCGCCGGAGAACGCCAACGCCCGCGAGGCGGATCCCACCTGGACTTTTCGTGAAGTTCTTCTTCCCTCCGGTTGGGCCTTCGGCTTAGATATCGCGCAACTTATGCGAAAATTCGTTTCAGCTCTTGCGGGATGCCAGGTGGCATTGCTGGTTTCGACGGCCTGGGCGGCAGACTGGCCGCAGTGGCGCGGCCCCAACCGCGACGACGTTTCCACCGACACCGGCCTGCTCAAGCAATGGCCGGCGGGAGGCCCGCCGCTGGCCTGGAAGAGCGCGGGGCTCGGTATCGGCTTCTCCGGGCTGTCCCTGGTGGGCGACAAGATTTTCACGATGGGCGACACCGAGCAAGAAAGCCAGACGATCGCCTTGAACCGGGCTGACGGCAAGCCGCTCTGGAAGACCAAGGTGGGCAAGGCGGGCGCCCCCGGTTGGGGCGGGTTTGCCGGGCCGCGCACGACCCCGACCGTGGACGGGGACCTGGTGTATGTTGTCGGCCAGTATGGTGAGGTGGTGTGTCTCCAGGCCGCCGACGGCAAGGAGGTCTGGCGGAAGCACCTGACCGACGACTTTGGCGGGGGACGGCCGGAATGGGGCTTCTCGGAATCTCCGCTGGTGGACGGCGAGCGCGTGGTGATGACGCCCGGCGGTCCCGCGGGAACCATGGTCGCCTTGAACAAGAAGACCGGCGCGACGCTCTGGCAGACGAAGGATTGGACAGATTCGGCGCATTATTCGTCCATCATCGCGGTGGAGATTGACGGGGTGCGGCAATATGTTCAACTCACCGACAAGAGCGTGGCAGGGGTGGCGCCGGCCGACGGCAAAGTGCTGTGGAAGGCGCCGCGCAAAGGGGCCACGGCGGTAATTCCCACCCCGATCTACGCCGACAATCATGTCTATGTGGCCTCCGGCTACGGGATCGGCTGCAACTTGTTCAAGATCGCCAAGACGGCCGAGGGCTTCAGCGCGACACAGGTGTACGCCAACAAAGTCATGGTCAACCACCATGGCGGCGTGATCAAAGTGGGCGATCACCTTTACGGCCATTCCGACGGCAAGGGCTGGACCTGCCAGAACTTCAAGACGGGTGAAGCGGTTTGGGCCGAGAAAGACAAGCTCAAGAAGGGGGCCATCGCCTATGCCGACGGGATGCTGTATTGCCGCGAGGAAGACACCGGGACGATGGCCCTGCTGGAAGCCACCCCCAAGGGTTACACCGAGCGCGGCCGCTTCGCGCAGCCGGATCGCGCCAAGCCCAAGGCCTGGCCGCACCCGGTGATTGTGGACGGCAAGCTCTATCTTCGCGACCAGGACCGCCTGTTCTGCTACGACGTGAAAGCCAAGTAGGCTCGCGCGTTCTTCCCACGGCCCGGTTTCCCGCAAGGAACCGGGCCGTTTTTGCTTTGCCCCCGGGCCGACGCCGCCCTACCCTGCGCGGCGATGAAAACGAACCTCCTACTCGGCCTCGCGCTGGGACTGGCGTCGCTGACTCCGGCCCCGGCGGCTCAGAACGACACCCGCTGCTACGAAATGCGCGTCTATTATGCCGCGCCCGGCAAGCTCGATGCGCTCAACGCCCGCTTTCGCGATCACACCTGCAAGCTCTTCGAGAAACACGGCATGGCGAACCTCGGTTACTGGATGCCGGTGGACAACTCCGAAAACAAGCTGGTCTATCTGCTGGCTTACCCGAGCCGGGAAGCCCGGGAGCGTTCCTGGAAGGCCTTCATGGCCGATCCCGCATGGCAGGCCGCTTACAAGGCTTCCGAGGTCAACGGCAAGCTCGTCACCAAGGCCGAGTCCATCTTCCTGAGCGCCACGGACTTCTCGCCGGAAATCAAGCCGGCGGCGGCCGATCCGTCGCGCGTCTTCGAGCTTCGAACCTACACCGCCAACCCCGGCAACCTGCCGGACCTCCTGGCTCGCTTCCGCGATCACACCCTCCAGTTGTTCGCCAAACACGGGATGACCAGCGTCGGGTATTGGACGCCGACGGAAGCCCGGCAGGGCGCCGGCGAGAAGCTCGTCTATATCCTGGCCCACAAGAGCAAGGACGCTGCGGATGCCTCCTTCAAGAGTTTTCGCGCCGATCCGGACTGGGTCGCCGCCAGGAAAGCCTCCGAGGACAAGGCCGGCGGCTCGCTCACGGCCGCAAACGGGGTCAAGTCCGAGTTCATGATCCCGACCGACTACTCGCCCACCAAGTAGTCTCCAGTATCCGCGCCTGACGCCGTTGGGGCGGAGCGACGTCGGGAATCGCCGACCGCAAAGCCGGCTGACGGCGCGGCGGACGCCTAGCTTCAAGGTCAGAGTTCCGCGTTCACGCGGTCCGGGTGGAGCGTGGATTGCGGCCCGTGCCGACCTAACCGGCTGAAGGCCGGAACTCTGGCGCGGAAGCGCGCCACACGGATGCCACGCATGGCGCAGATTGCTCATCCACCGAAGCAAACGAAGGAAAGACAACAATCCTCCCGGTGACGCTCGCGGTTCCCCGGCGCCCCTGTCGCAAACCGCGCTATGGGAGCAGGCGAGCCCGGTAGAAACGGCGCACAAAGTTGGTGCTGCCCGGGTCCGAGAACTCGATCAGTCCGTCGCCGGTGGAGTTTGTGCCCAACGGAATCCACTGCTGGAAATCGGTGGTGGCCTCGATGACATGGCGAACTTCAGGCGGACCGGTGAACTGCAGGGTGAACAAACCCGCCTGGTTCACTCCGGCGCCATTGGCGCCAAGGCTGAGTGACGGCGGTTCCGTCACAGTCAATCGCGCCACTGCGCTGGTGGTCGAGAGCCCGATGGCATCGGACACAACGACCGAGTACAGGCCGGCATCGCCAAGGGCCACCGAGGGAAAGGCCAGCGTGGGACCGCCGGGCGTGGCTGCGGGGGCGCCGTTTCGCAGCCAGAGGTAAGCCAGCGGGGCCACCCCTTCAGCCGTCACGCTCATGGCGAGAGTCTCGCCTGGGGCAGCCAGGGCGTCCGCCGGTTGGAGAACGATCCGGGGCGGCAGACCCGGCTGCGCCGGCGCCTCGACGGAATAGACCGACTGGGTGGCCAGGTTCAAACCCCGCACGCGGTAAACGCTGCCGGTTTCCGGGGCGCCGGAGACGTCGAGGAACCGGGCTGAGCCGTCCGAAACGTAGGCCAGCGTGATGAAGGGCGCGCCGTTGGTGGAGCGTTCGACGGCATAGACCGCTTCGCTGGGACTGTTGTCGCGCCAGGTCAACAGCACAGCCCCCACTCCGGCGGTCGCGGTCAGGTGGCTCGGCGCTTCGATGTACGCCCCGACCGGGTAGGTTACACCCATGTCGGCGCCGTCCTGGCCGCTGCCCCGGCAGGGCGACCCTGGCTTGAGCCGGAAGTCCCAGGCCGCCGCATTCTCGAACTGCGGGTCTTCGCTGAAGTTGCCCGTTCCCGGCCAATTGGTCCCGCCCGTGTCGCTGTGATGCAGCACAAAGATGGAGTTGGTCTCCAGGACCACGGCGTTGGTGACGGCCCACAGAATATTGTTGTACGCGTTGGTGATCCACCCGCCCCCCGGATAGGCCGTCGATTTCTGGTATCCATGCAGGCCGATCTCGCAAGCGAAGATGGTGTTGTTGTGGAGAATCGCGGTGCAGGTGTCTTTGACCTGGATGCCACGGGCGGCGTGGTGGATCAGACAGTTCCGCACCGTGATGCCGTCGCACCCCTCCCCGATGGACACGCCCTTGTCGAATGGAAAGTCGTACATGTGGCAATCCTCGATGACGATGTCTCTGGAGCCGCCCAGATCGGCCGGCCCCACGTCCACGGCGTCCACATTCCCACGGAAGCCGTGTCGGAACAGGGTGCGCCGCAGCGCGGTTCCGGGCTGGGCGGCATCGAAGTCCAGGGCGTCGCCAGCCATGTCCTCGAAGAGACAATCCTCGATCAGGAACACCCCATTGCGCCAGAGGGTTTCGTAATAATCTCGGAAATGGCAGCGGCGGACGACGCTCGGGGCGGCGAAGTGCATCAGCACCAGCGGCTGATTG
>JAKLEJ010000209.1 GCA_022711695.1 Verrucomicrobiota bacterium
CCTCCCGCTTGGCGTCGTCGGCGGTTTCATCAGCTCCATGCTGCGCGGCCTGCCCAGCGACGTCTATTTTCAAATCGGCATGCTCAACACCCTCGGACTGGCCACCAAGAACGCCATCCTGATCGTGCAATTCGCCCAGGCCCGTCTCAAGCAGGGCGCCGCGCTGGTGGAGGCCACGATCGAGGGGAGCCGGCTACGGTTTCGGCCCATCATTATGACCTCGCTGGCCTTCGGGTTTGGCGTGCTGCCGCTGGCGCTGGCCGGCGGGGCCGGGGCCGGCGCGCAGAACGCCATCGGCACGGGAGTGCTGGGCGGCATGATCACCGGCACCGTGCTGGTGGTCCTGTTCGCGCCCCTCTTTTACGTGTTGATCCAAAAGACCTTTGGCAAACCTCGAACCGCGGAACCCCTGCTGGCAACAGCATCGGGCTCATCCGGCACCCCCTGACATGAAAACGAACGCACTCCTTCTCGCGGCCGGCATGGCGATCCTCGCCACCGGTTGCACCATGGCGCCAAAGTACGCCCGCCCCCCGGCGCCGGTTCCGGCCGATTGGCCGACCGGCCCCGCCTACGCCGACGCTCTCAAGGCAACCAATGCCGCCCAGGCGGCAGACCTGCCCTGGCGGGAGTATTTCACCGATCCCGGACTGCAGCAGATCATCGGCCTGGCCTTGACCAACAACCGCGACCTGCGCATCGCCGCGCTGAATGTCGAGCGGGCGCGCGCATTCTACGGCATCCAACGAGCCGCCTTGTATCCAACGGTGGACGCGGTCGGCAACGGCAGCAGGGCCCGAGTTCCCGCCGATCTGTCCTCGAGCGGCAACCGGCAGACCGTGGAGCGTTTCGACGCCAACCTGGGAGTCGCGTCGTGGGAAATCGATTTCTTCGGCCGGATTCGCAGCCTGAAAGATCGGGCCCTGGAGGAGTACCTGGGCACGGAGCAGGCCCGGCGCAGCGCCCAAATTCTCCTGGTATCGTCGGTGGCCAATGCGTATCTGGCCCTGGCGGCGGACCAGGAGAATCTCAAGCTGGCCGAAACCACCCTCCAGGCCCAGCAGGCCGCCTACAACCTGGTCAAGCGGCGCTACGATCTGGGGCTGGTTCCGGAGTTGGAGGTCTTCCGGGCGCAGACGCCGCTGGACGTGGCGCGCCGGGATGTGGCGGTTTACACTCAACGGGTGGCCCAGGACCAGAATGCGCTGGACCTCCTGGCCGGCGCCACCGTTTCACGCGACGCTCTGCCGATGGCCCTGGGGACGGTGGCGCCGCCGAAAGACCTCAGCCCGGGCTTTTCTTCCGAGGCGCTCCTGCGCCGGCCGGATGTCCTCCAAGCCGAGAACCAGCTTCGGGCGGCCAATGCCGACATCGGGGCGGCGCGCGCGGCGTTCTTTCCGCGCATCTCGCTGACGGCGGCCATCGGGACCGCCAGCAGCGACCTGAGTGGCCTCTTCAAAGCCGGCTCGGGCGCTTGGAGCTACGCGCCGCAGATCGTGATGCCTATCTTCGACGCCCGCACCTGGTCCGCGCACAAAGCCGCCAAGGTCCAGCGCGAGATTGCCGTGACCCAGTACGAGAAAGCCATCCAGGACGCCTTCCGGGAAGTGGCGGACGCCCTGGCCGTCCGCGGCACCGTGGACCGCCAGGTTTCGGCGCAGGAATCGCTCGTCAACGGCCTCTCCGAAACCTATCGCCTTGCCAATTCGCGTTTCGAGAAGGGAATCGACAGCTACCTGGGGGTGCTGGATGCGCAGCGGTCCCTGTTTGCCGCGCAGCAGGTGCTTGTGTTCCTTCGCCTGGAGAGACTCGCCAGCCAGGTTCGCCTCTACGCCGTGCTGGGCGGCGGCTGGCAAGCCGAGCCGGCGCCGCCGGCTTTGGCCGCCAGCTCGGCGCCCGGCGCACCCGCTCTGAAGTGATTCCTGATCGCCTTTTCGCCCGTTGACGCGCACGGATCGGGCTCGGTAATCTGTCGGCAATGAAGCTTGCCGATGTGTATTCCGCCCGGTCCGTCCTCGTCTTGTTTCTGGGCGCCACGAGGTTCTTTCAGTCCGGGGCCCTTGCCGAGGAATACGATCCTCCCGGGATTCGCGTTGGACGCGTCGCCGAAGGCCAGTATCGCACGCCGACCGGGCAGGACTTGACCCCGGCGGGCCGCCAGACCGAACTGCCGGGCTTTCGCCCCCAGGCCCTGGCGCTGAGCCCGGACGGCAAGCTCCTGGCCACTTCGGGCAAGACCAACTACCTGGTCCTGATCGATCCGGCGACGGGCCTGGTGCTGCAGCAAGTTCACCTCTCCACCAACCAGGACGCGCGGGTCGTTGAAAAGAAGGCCGACGAAGCGGACGAGGGCTCGGACTCGCCCGAATTGCCGGTCGAGCCCGGTTCCAGAACCCGGACGAACGCGCCCAGCAGCGGACGCTGGAACCTGAGTTTCACCGGCCTGATCTTTTCGCCCGACGGTCGGCGACTCTATCTCTCGTCGGTGGGAGGGTTCATCCGGGTTTTCGAGGTGGATCGCCGCCGCCAGGTCAGCGGCCGGGGCGCCTGGACCGTTCCCGACGCCCGCGCGCCCAAACAGCGGCGGGAAATTCCTGCCGGGCTGGCGGTGTCGCCCGATGGCCAACGCCTCTACGTGGCGGGCAATCTGGGGAACCAACTGCACGAGATCGACACGAAAACAGGGAAGCCCGCGCGTTCGTGGGACGTGGGCGTGGCGCCGTACGACGTGGCGCTGGCCGGCGGAAAAGTCTATGTCAGCAACCTCGGCGGCCGACGGCCCAAGCCGGGCGACCTGACGGCGCCCATCGGCAAGGGCATGACAGTGCGGGTGGATCCCGTCCGCTATATCCCCAACGAGGGCTCGGTCACCGTGATCGATCTGGCCTCGGGCGAGACCCTGACGGAGATTCTCGTCGGACTGCATCCGTCGGCCATGGCCGTTTCGCCGGACAAACGCCATGTGGTGGCGGCCAACACGGGCAGCGACACGCTCAGCGTGATCGACACGCGCAAAGACCGGGTGGTGGAGAAGATCTGGGCGCGCCAGACGCCGGCAGACCTGTTCGGGGCGCAGCCGAACGCGCTGGCGTTCGATCGTGGCGGCAAGCGGCTCTTTGTCTGCAACGGCACTCAGAACGCGGTGGCCCTCGTCCGGTTCGAGCCGGAGGACAAGGAATCCGAGGTGGTGGGGCTGATCCCGGTGGGCTGGTTTCCCGGGGCCATCGAGTATGATCCCCGGGCCGGGGCCATTCACGTGGCCAACATCAAGGGCATGGGCGCCCTCAAGAAGCTCAAGCCGCAGGAGCGGGTCAAGCTGGCCACCAAGGACTTCTTCGGCGCCGTCACCACCGTGCCCCTGCCCACCGAACGCGAGCAGGCCCTCCAAACCGTGGCCGCGCTGCGCAACATGCGCTACCCCAAGCTGGAGGAAGCGCGCCAGCCGGCGCGGCCCGACCGGGCGCCGCGGCCCGTTCCCGAGCGCGTGGGCGAGCCCAGCGTCTTCAAACACGTGATCTACGTCATCAAGGAAAACCGCACCTACGACCAGGTGCTGGGCGACATGCCCGAGGGCAATGGGGACACCAACCTCTGCACGTTCGGCGAGAAATACACCCCGAACCAGCACAAGATCGCCCGCGAGTTTGTGCTGCTGGACAACACCTACTGCTCGGGCGTGCAAAGCGCCGACGGGCATCAATGGACCGACAGCGCCATCGCCAACGAATACGTGGAGCGGCAGTTGACCGCCGACTTCCCGCGCAGCTACCCCGGCGCCAAGGTCGAGGACGGGATCGATGCCCTGGCCTGGGCGTCCTCGGGGTTCATCTGGGACAACGCCCTGGCTCACGGGAAAACCTTCCGCAATTACGGGGAATGGATGATCTCGGAGGCGGGCTGGCGAGACAAGAAACGGACCGATCGCATCGCCTGGCGGGACTTCTACAACGACTTTCTCACCGGGAGCAATGCCACCCGGCTGGCCTCCCGCCCCGGCATCGAAACGCTCCGCGCCCACAGCAAACTGGACACCGTGGGCTGGGACCTGAAGGTGCCGGACATTCGGCGCGCCGCCGAATTCATCCAGGAACTGCGGCAGTTCGAGACCAATGGCGGCCTCCCCAACCTGGTCATTCTGTTCCTGCCCAACGACCACACCGGCGGAACCCGGGGCCGCTATCCCATCCCTGGCGCACAGGTGGCGGACAATGACCTGGCCTTCGGCCGCGTGGTCGAGGCGCTCACGCACAGCCGGTTCTGGCCGGAAACCTGCCTCTTTGCCATCGAGGACGACCCTCAAAACGGTTGGGACCATGTCAGCGGCTACCGGACCACCTGCTACGTGGTGAGCCCTTACACCAAGCGGCGCCAGGTGGTAAGCGCCCACTACAACCAGACCAGCCTCATGCGCACCATCGAGCTGATTCTCGGCCTTCCACCCATGAACCAGCTCGACGCCGTGGCCACGCCCATGACCGATTGTTTCGTCGAGACGCCGGACTACACGCCCTTCACCAGCGTGACCAACCGCGTGCCCCTGGATCAACTCAACCCCGATCGCAGAAGAATGACCAACCGCATCCTGCGCCAGGACGCGCTCGTTTCGGAACGGCTGCCCCTGGACCAGATGGACCAGTGCCCGGAGGATGTCCTGAACCGCATTCTCTGGAGAGCGATGAAGGGAACGGACGCGCCCTACCCCGAATGGGCCATCAAGCCGGTGGCGGACGCGGATTAGCCCGAATCCTGGCGGCGGCGCAGCGGCCTGGCTTCAGTTCGCGCCGCGGGGCAGGTGTCTTTGCTCCCTCGCCGGCTCCGACCCGCTCAGTTGGCGTCGTTCGGTTCGCGCGCCAAAACCAACGCCCGGATGGCGCACACGACCGCTCCCGCCAGCAGCAGAGGCAGAAGCAGGAACCCGACGGATTGACACCCTGCGCTAAGCCGAACGGCAAGCTGCTCCGTGGCCGAGAGCGCTCGTCCCTGGTCCGCCCAGGCTGCGGCCGTCTTGGGAAAGCCAAAGACCAGCCAAAGAACCGCCGCGAAAGCCAACAGCAGACCCCAAGTCAGCAGAAGGGCCAGTTTGCGTTGCGCGTTCCTTCTCATGAGGCGAGCAGTCAAGCGACAACCTGGCCCGCCAAAAGCGGACGCTTGTCCTTCGGAGTGGGGCTCATCCGGGCCATGCTGTTCAAGAAGGCAACGGTCACCCTGTCGCCGTGGAACCGGCAGGTCACCAGGTCGTGGTGCGGGCTCTCGCAGTAGCGCCAGAGCATTTCGAACGTGTTCGGGTCCTTCCAGGCGCCCGCCGCCGCCACCTTCGAGGGAGTGCCGGCCTTGGGGGCGCCGCCGGAAACCAGCCGGGGCGGCGTGCCCGGCAGGGCGGTTTCGCCGAGCCTCCATTCGCCCAGGCCGCAATCGATGTCGTGCTGACCGGCCCCGGCGCCGAAGACGACCCGACAGCGATCCGCGCCGAATCCAAACGACACGCTCTCCAAGCCGAGCGGGTTCGATTCCAGCTTGAACGTTTTTCCGGAGACCTGGCCCGCGACCACCGAGGCAGGCTGCCCTGCCGGGAGCGCCAGAGCCAGCGAGGCAAGGGTGTGGCGGAGCCGGTCGCAAGCCGCGCGATTCGGCGGCAGCGGCGCCGGTTTCATGGCCGGCAAGAGATGCTTCCAAACGAGGTCAAGCTGGCCTTGCATGTCGGCGGTCTCGCTAGTGATGGCGATAACCGCGTCCTGCCCGGGCATCACGATGGTAAACTGGCCAAAGGCCCCATCGCCGCGGTAGGCATTGTGAGTCGAGCGCCAGAACTGGTAGCAATAGCCCTGCAGCCAGTCGTTCTCCTCGTTGGGACGGCTCGGCTTGGCTGGAAGCGGCTGCTGAATCTTGAACGTAGTGGCCTCCTCGACCCAGGCGACCGGCAGAACCTGCCGGCCGTGCCAGCGGCCCTTCTGCAAATACAACTGCCCAAACCGGGCCAGGCCTTCGGTCTGAATGCTCAGCCCCCAGCCGCCCACGTCGATGCCTCGCGGACATTGCTCCCACGTCATGCCCTCCACCCCCAGGGGTTCGAACAGGCGCGGCCGCAGATACTCCAGCAGGCGCTGGCCGGTCAGTTTCTGCACGATGGCAGAAAGCATGTAGGTGGCGCCGCTGTTGTAGAGGAACCGGCTTCCCGGCGGCTGGGTGACCGGCCAGGCCAGGAAGGTCTTGATCCAGTTCTCCGATTGGACCATGGCCTGGGTGGGCTCCTTCTCGTGGCCGACCGCCATGGTCAGCAAATCTTTGACGCGAAGCGCCGCCAAGCCATTGCTGACCGTTTCGGGCAGATCGCCGGGGAAAAACGACGCCACCTTATCCTCGACGCGGAGCCGGCCCTCGGACACCGCCAACCCGACGGCGGTGGAAGCGAAGCTCTTGCTCATGGAATAGAGGGTGTGCACGAGCCGGGGGCCATAAGGCGACCACCAACCCTCGGCCACCACCCGGCCATGGCGCGCCAGCATGAAGCTGTGCATCTCATGCTTGCTGCCCGCCAGAGCGTCCAAGAACGA
>JAKLEJ010000021.1 GCA_022711695.1 Verrucomicrobiota bacterium
CCAGGCTGATGTTGCCCTGGTCGTCGCACAGCACCGGGGCCACCTCGAACCCGGCCATGACGGCGCTGGCGGGATTGGTGCCGTGGGCGGAGGCGGGGATGAGGCAGACGCGGCGACGGCCCTGGCCGCGGGCTTCCTGCCAGGCGCGGATGACGAGCAGGCCGGCGTATTCGCCCTGGGAGCCGGCGTTGGGCTGGAGCGAAACGGCGGCAAAACCGGTGATCGTGGCCAGCCAGTCCTCGAGTTGGCGGAAGAGCGCCTGGTAGCCTTGAGCCTGCTCGATGGGCGCAAACGGATGGAGCCGCGCGAACTCGGGCCAGGAGACCGGCAGCATCTCCGCCGCGGCGTTGAGCTTCATGGTGCAGGAGCCCAGCGGGATCATCGAAGTGGTCAGCGAGAGGTCCCGCGATTCCAACTTGCGGATGTAGCGGAGCATCTCCGTTTCCGAATGATGCCGGTTGAAGACGGGATGCCGCAGGAAGGGCGTCTGGCGGGCGAACCCGGCAGGGGCCTCGGCGCGAACCTCGCCGGCCAGGCCCTCGATCGTGAACGGCAGCGGCCGCTCGAGATTGAACACCGAGAGCAGCGCCTGGAGATCCTCGGTCGAGACCGTCTCGTCCAGCGCCACGCCCACCGTGCCGTCGTCGAAGCGACGCAGGTTGATCCGCCGCCGCGCCGCGGCCTCGATGGCCTCGGCGGCGCGATCCCCGGCCACACGAACACGCACGGTGTCGAAGAAGGCCGGCGCCGCCCCGCCGCCGTGGAAGGCCAGGGAATGCCCCAGGCGGCGCAGGCCGGCGGCGAGGATGGCCGCCAGGCGATGCACGCGGCCGGCGATCCGGCGCAGCCCCTCCGGGCCGTGATACACCGCGTACATCGAGGCCATAATGGCCAGCAGCACCTGGGCGGTGCAGATGTTGCTGGTGGCTTTCTCGCGGCGAATGTGCTGCTCGCGGGTCTGGAGAGTCAGGCGCAGCGCGGGGCGCCCTGCGGCGTCCTTCGACACCCCGACGAGCCGGCCGGGCATGTGTCGTTTGAAGGCGTCGCGCGTGGCCAGGAAGGCGGCGTGCGGCCCGCCGTAGCCCAGGGGCACGCCAAAACGCTGGGCGCTGCCCACCGCCACGTCCGCGCCGAACTCGCCCGGGGAGCGAAGCAGCGCCAGGCTGAGCAGGTCGGCCGCCACCACCGCCAGAGCTCCCCGCGCGTGGATCTTCTCGATAAACTCGCGGTAATCCTCGACCAGGCCGTCCGTCGCAGGATACTGCAGCAGCACCGCGAAGACCTCCGGCGCCGGGGCGGCGCGGTGATCGCCCACCCGCACCTCGATGCCCACGGCGCGCCCGCGGGTCTTGACCACGTCGATGGTCTGCGGATGGCAGCGGTCGCTGACGAAGAACACATTCCGCGACTCGGCGCCCTTGAGTCCCTGGCACAGGGTCATGGCCTCGGCGGCGGCGGTGGCCTCGTCCAGCAGCGAGGCGTTGGCGATGTCCAGCCCGGTCAGGTCCGCGACCAGCGTCTGGAAATTCAGGAGCGCTTCGAGCCGGCCCTGGGCGATCTCGGCCTGGTAGGGAGTGTATTGGGTGTACCAGCCCGGATTTTCGAAGATGTTGCGCTGGATGACCGCCGGGGTGATGCAGTCGTGGTAACCCATCCCGAGGAACGAACGCCACACCTGGTTCCGGGCCGCCAGCGCCCGGAGCTCGGCCATCGCGCCCATCTCGCTGCGCGCCGGAGGCAGCTCCAGCGGGCGGTTCAGCCGAATGGCGGCGGGCGCCGCCTCCTCGACGAGGGCATCCAGCGACGCGTAACCGCAGGCCCGAACCATCTCGGCGACGTCCGCGGAGTCCGGTCCAATGTGCCGGGTGGAAAAGCGGTCGGTCCAGGCGAGCGTCCCCTGAGGAGACGCGGCGCCAGGCTCGTGCGCGGGTGTGTCGTTTGCCGGGTCGGAAGCGAGAATCGACATGCCGCTGAAATTAGATCGGAGACGCCTCAATGCAAGCGGGATTTGCTCGGCTGAATTCGCGGCCAACGCGACCGGGGCCGGGCGGGGGCGCCCTGGCCGGGCCCGCGGCCGACTGACGCCGCCGCGGACGCACGACCCCAGCGCTGCCGGTCTCCGCCGGGAATCCGGCGGGCAAGGCGGATCAGGATTGTTTGAGGTATCGATCGATGGCGCGCGCGGCGGTCTTGCCGTCGCCCATCGCCAGAATGACGGTGGCGGCGCCGCGCACGATGTCGCCGCCGGCGAACACGCCCGGCAGATTCGTCATCCCGTTCGGATCGACCTCGATATTGCCCCATTTGTTGAGCTTGAGTTCGGGGCAGGTGGCGGTGAGGAGCGGGTTGGCGCGGGCGCCGATCGCCACGATCACGGTGTTGCAGTCCACGACAAACTCGGAGCCGGGCACCGGCACGGGACGGCGGCGTCCGGAGGCGTCGGGCTCGCCCAGTTGCATGCGCTGACAGCGCAGGCCGCGCACCCATTTCTTCTCGTCGCCCAGGACCTCGATCGGCGCGACCAGGAACTCGAACTCGATGCCTTCGTTCTCGGCATGATGGATTTCCTCGGCGCGGGCGGGCAGCTCGGCCTTGCCGCGGCGATAGACAATCACGGCCCGTTCGGCTCCCAGGCGCCGGGCGGTGCGCACGGCGTCCATGGCCACGTTGCCGCCGCCCACCACGGCAACGCGCTTGCCGGAGAGCACCGGCGTGTCCGACCGCGGGAACCGGTAGGCCGCCATGAGATTGACGCGGGTGAGATACTCGTTGGCCGAATAGACGCCCTTGAGATTCTCGCCGGGCACGTTCATGAAGACGGGCAGGCCGGCGCCGTTGGCGATGAAGACGGCGTCGAAACGGGCGCGCAACTCGGGGAGCGTGTAGGCGCGGCCGATCACCACATTGCATTCGATCTTCACGCCCGCCTGCCGGAGGCGCTCGACCTCCTCGACGACGATCTTCTTGGGCAGACGGAACTCGGGAATTCCATACACGAGCACGCCGCCGGGCTTGTGCAGCGCCTCATAGACGGTGACCTCGTGGCCAAACTTGACCAGTTCGCCGGCGGCGGTGAGGCCGGCCGGGCCGCTGCCGATCACCGCCACTTTGCGCCCGGAGGCCGGGGCCCGGTCGCCCAGGCCCAGCCCGCTCTGGCCGCGCGCCCAGTCCGCCACAAACCGCTCCAGATAGCCGATTGCCACCGGGTCGCCCTTCTTGGCGCGCACGCAGACAATCTCGCACTGGGTCTCCTGCGGGCACACGCGGCCGGTGATGGCCGGCAGCGCGTTATCGCTCAGCATGCTCCGGGCCGCTCCGGCCACATCGCCCTCGGCCAGCTTGAGAATGAACCGGGGAATGTCCACCAGGACCGGGCATCCGGCCATGCATTTGGGATCCTTGCAGTCCAGGCAGCGCTGCGCCTCGAGCAGCGCCAGCTTTTCCGTCAGCCCCAGGTTGACCTCGTTGAAGTTGAGCTGGCGCAGGGAGGCGCTCTGCTCGGGCATGGCCTGGCGGGCGATCTGGAGCCGTTCCTTGGTCGAAATCATGGGGAAGGGTTCAAAACAAGCCTCGAACAACACCGCACGCCCTCAGCCCAGACCGATGCGGCAGCCCGACTCCGAGCAGGTGTTGGCCTCCTGCTCCTGGGCCCGGTAGGTGGACAGCCGGTCCATCAGCAGTTCGAAATCCACCGCGTGCCCGTCGAATTCGGGGCCATCGACACAGGCGAATTTGACCTCCTCGCCGACGCCCACGCGGCAGCCGCCGCACATGCCGGTGCCGTCCACCATCACCGGGTTCAGCGAAACGATCGTGCGCACCTTCAACGGCCGGGTAAGCGCCGCCACCGCCCTCATCATAGGCACGGGCCCCACCGCATAGACCACGTCGATGCCGCCGACGGCCAGGCAATCGCGGGCAGCATCGGTGACAAACCCCTTCCGACCGTAGCTGCCGTCATCCGTGCAGACAATCACCTCGCCCAGCCTGCGCAGTTCTTCCTCGAAGATGACCCATTCGCGGGCGCGCCCGCCGATGATGCTGACCACCGAGGCCCCGGCGCGGCGCAATCCCTGGGCAATGGGATGAATGACCGCCGTGCCCACCCCGCCGCCCACGCAAAGCGCCTTGCCGGACGAGATCAGATCGGTGGGGCGGCCTAACGGGCCGGCGATGCTTTGAATGAACTGGCCGGGCTCCAGCGCCACCAACTCGCGGGTGCTTTTGCCCACCGCCTGAATCACCAGCGAGATGGTTCCCCGCGCCGGATCGCCATCGGCGATGGTCAGGGGAATGCGCTCGGCCTCCTCGGCCCGATGCACGATGACAAACTGGCCGGGCTGGCGGATTTCCGCAATGCGGGGCGCGCGCGCCTCGATTCGGGTCACGTTTGGGCTAAGCCGCGCTTTGGCGATGATCTCGTGCATATCCGGACACAAACATGCGGCTAATCATCACAATCAGAACCGCGCTTTGGCCAGAAAAATCGGCGGCGGCGGCCTCTCAGAGCTGGGCGCCCCGGGGCCCGGACTGCTCCGCGGCGGGGGCGGCGGCCGGCTCGCCCTGCGCCAGAATCCACTGCGCCGCGGCCGCAAGATCGTCCGCCACCACGGCCTGGACCAGGGCCGGCCCGTATTTGGCCTCCTCCCTCGCTCCGTAGCCTGTCCGGACGAGGATGCTCCTCCTGACGCCGGCGTTCCAGCCGCACTCCAGGTCGATCTTCTTGTCCCCGATCATGTAGCAGGCTTCCAGGGCCAGTCCGAACTCGTCGCGGGCGTCCAGGAGGAACTGCGGCGAAGGCTTGCGGCCCCGGCTGGGCCGATCGGGCGCTTCCGGCGCGACATAGGTGCGCGCGATGCGCACGCCGCTTCGCGCCAACTCCGCCAGCAGATGCGCGTTCACCGCCTCCACCTCCCGCATGGTGAAGTAGCCGCGGCCCACGCCCGACTGGTTGGTGACGAAGAAGAGCAGGAACCCGGCGGCCTGCAGCCGCCCGAGCGCGGCGGCGGCCCCCGGCAGCAGGGCCACTTCCTCGACCCGGCACAGGTAGTCCTTCTCTTCGATCACCGTCCCGTCCCGGTCCAGGAAGATCGCGCGTGGGGAGGCTGGCATGGGATTCAGGTCAACCCGGGGAGCCAGGGCGATCCAATGGAAACGGGCGGGCCTGGCAGGCCCGCCCGTTCCGCGGATTCCCTTCCGGGACCACGGAGTTATTCGACCTTCTCGTCCGTCGGCTTGGCCGCTTCCTCGGCGGCGTCGAAGGCATGCTGGAGGGCCACCAGGTCTTCGCCCGGCTTGAGGGCGTCGAGCAGCTTCTGCTCTTCCTTGAGCTGCTCGTCGCTGTAGTTGGCGGCCTTGATGGACAGGCCGATGCGCCGCTCGCCGCGATCGATCTTGATCACGCGGGCGGTGACGTCCTGCCCGGCCTTGAGCACGTTCTTGATCTTGTCCACGCGGTCCTCGCTCACCTGGCTGATGTGCACCAGGCCGTCAATATCGTGCTGCAGGCCGATGAAGGCGCCGAAGCTGGCCAGCTTGGTGACCTTGCCGGTGACCAGGTCGCCCACGCGGTAGTAGCGGTCGATGTTCTCCCACGGATCCTCGCTGAGCTGGCGGATGCCCAGGGCGATGCGCTGATTGGGCTTGTCCACCTCCAGCACGACCGCCTCGACTTCCTCGCCCTTCTTGACCACCTCGCTGGGGTGATTGATCTTGCGCGTCCAGGAGAAGTCGGACACATGGATCATGCCGTCGATGCCCTCTTCCAGCTCGACGAAGGCGCCGTAGCTGGTGAGGTTGCGAATCTTGCCCTTGACGCGGGCGCCCTTGAGGTACTTGAGTTCGGCGGCGTCCCACGGGTTGGCCTCGAGCTGGCGGATGCCCAGGCTGATCTTCTGCTCCTCCTTGTTGATGCCCAGGACGACGGCCTCGACCTCCTGATCCTGCTTGAGGACGTCGGCCGGCTTGGCGATGCGCTTGGTCCAGGACAGCTCGGTGACGTGCACCAGGCCTTCCACGCCCGGCTCCAGTTCGACAAAGGCGCCGTAGGGCACCAGGTTGACCACGCGGCCCTTGACCTTCTGGCCCACGGTGAACTTGGTTTCGATGTTCTCCCAGGGATTGGCCAGCTTCTGCTTGAGGCCGAGGCTGACGCGCCCCTTTTCCTTGTTGATGTCCAGGACCACCACGTCCAGCTCCTGGCCGACCTTGAGAATCTCGGAGGGATGGCCAATGCGGCCCCAGCTCATGTCGGTGATGTGCAGCAGGCCGTCCAGACCGTTGAGATCGATGAACGCGCCGAAGTCGGTGATGTTCTTGACCACGCCCTTGCGGATGTCGCCCGGCACCATCTCGTTCAGCAGCTTCTCGCGCCGGTCGTTGCGCTCCTGCTCGATCAGCTCGCGCCGCGACAGCACCACGTTCTGGCGGTCCTGGTTGATCTTGACGACCTTGAACTCATAGACGTTGCCCATGAAGGCCTGGAGGTTCTTGGGCGGAATAATGTCGATCTGCGAGGCCGGCAGGAAGGCCTCGACGCCGATGTTGACCACCAGGCCGCCCTTGACCACCGCCTTGACCTTGCCGCTGACACGGCCCCCCTCGGCGCAGATGGCCTGGATGCGGTCCCAGTTCTTCTTAAACTCCGCCTTCTCATGGGACAGGATGACGTTGCCTTCCTTATCCTCGAGCTTCTCGATCAGCACGTCGATCTTGTCGCCGATCTTCACGTTGGAGGCATCGACGAACTCGCTCAGGGACACCACCCCCTCGCTCTTGTATCCAATGTCCACCAGCACTTCCTTGGGGCGGACTTCCAGGATCGTTCCACTGACAATATCGCCTGCGGCGAACCGGCACGGCACCTGCCGCAGGGCTTCTTCCATGGTCATCATAACGACACGACTGCTTGCGCTTGCTAAAGAGGAGGCTTGGCCGGGGCGGGACGCCCCACGAAGTCTCCATTGCCTAACGGACCAAACGTTGCGACGGCAACGGAGGTTGAATGTTAGGTTGCTACATTAACCGATCTTTTCTCAGCCTTGACGAGCATCCGCACACACGGCGCTCAGGCGGGGGAGAAAATAGGCGTCCGCCGCCCCATGGCAAGCGAATTCTTTGCCGCGTCAAGCCGCGGCATCGTGCCCGCAGTCCCAAAGGCGGCGGCCATGTGCCGGACCCGCCGCCGGCAGGCGGCGCCTGGGAGAGACGGATTCGCATCTCCTGGCTCAAGGCATGAGGCCGCCCCCCAGCGGCTTCCGCCATCGGACGCTCCCAACCCCTCCGGCAGCCGCTCAAGGCAGCTTGCGGTGGGAGCCGTCGCAAAACGGAGGGCTCCCGGTGTGCTTGCAGCCGCACCAGGCAACGGTCCTGGCCTCGGGAACCTCGACCCGCAAGGGCTGAAGACCCGTGCCGCGGTGGGATCCATCGCAGAACGGCTGCGACGCCGACCGTCCGCAGGCGCACCACCAGTACTCACCCGGCTCGGCCGCCTGGACCATCGGGGCTTTTTGGAAGATGACTGGCTCGCTCATGGCATGACCTTTCCGCTTTATGCAAGCAATAGCACAGCGCGCGCGAAAGACAACCCGGAATGCGCCCGCTGGCAGGTTGGTGCAAGCCCGGAACGGCGGAACCGATCAAGCTCCGGTTCTACGTAGTCCTGAGCGATGTTCACCGGCGCTATTCGGAGGACAAAGCAAAACGGCGCTGAAGCACCCGCGCTCCAAACGCTGGCGCGAGGGACAGCGCCTGCGGTCTCGATCTAGAGCCCCCTCACCGTCAAATCCGGAGCCACGAGCTTGAAATGGGCCACGTTCAGTGTCTGGACCTCGGCACACCCACACAGGCGAGCCGTCTGCGCGTGCAGCGCATCGTAGATCATCCCCCCCCGGATGCCCTGGCCCGGAGCCGAGGCGATCGACTGCCGGTAGTCGGCCGCGACCAAGGCGCGCACGCTCAATGCTTCGGCCAGATCTTCCACCATCCGGGCGGCGTCGGCTGGGTTGACTCTCAGGCGGGGATCGCCGGAAAGCGTGGCGTAAGTCTCCGCCAAGGCGTGGGCTGAAGTGCAAACGTCGGGCTGGTTCACCAACGCGTCGGCGGCGGCAAATTTGGGGCTCTGGCTGAGGCAGGACTCAACCAGGACCGACGTGTCCAGGAAGCGTTTCATCGGCGGGCTCGCTGTTCGCGCATCTTCAGCACCGCCTCGCCGCTGTCCCAATTCTCTGGCAGCGGGCCGGCGAAAACCAAGCGGCCGCGCTTGCGCGCCACCGGGCCGCCGGCCGGTTCGGGCGCGCTGATGCGCGCGGCATGTCCCACTACCTCGACGTTCACCGCCATGCGCCCGAACACGCCGATGGCTTCGCGAATCTCCTTGGGCAAGACCAGCCTGCCCACCTCGTCCACGGTAACGGAAGTTTTCATCGCCTTCAATCTGCCCGATTGCCAGCGCATTGGCAATTCATTTCCAACTATATTGCCAATTCATTGGAATCCCGGGCCAGGGCGGCCCCGGAGCTTCGGGTGCGCGGTCTGGCTCGGCCAAGTCACCCCCATCGTGACGCTCGCCCCAGGACCCAAAAGCCTCCGCGCGCTCCCATGAACCGCCCCTGCAGGAGCCGACGTGAAGGGGCTTCCCCATCCGCCCTCGCTGAAGGAGGGCGCGACCGCCGGGCGCGCTGCCCCCTGCCTGGCAACTCGGCCCGACCAGGTTCGTGGCCCCGTTGCCCGTCCAGTCTGTGCCGGAGTGGTCGTCGGCTGGTCTCAGACCAAGAACAGCAACCCGCACGCCATGATGTGGCGGGTGAACGCCGAAGGGGCCGTCACGACCACCGATCTTGGATTGATGCCCGGCGAGGCGCAGTCCATGGCCACGGCGGTGAACGACAGCCTTCAGGTGGCCGGCTTTGGCCGCACCTACCAAATGCGAAAGATGCAACTGAGCCAGTCGGCGTTCCTTTGGCAGAATGGCGCGATGCAGGACTTGCGCCAGCTATTGGACCTGGGCGGCCTGCTGGCGGGGCGCAACATGGAAGCCTACGGCCTCAACAACGCGGGCCTGATCGTGGGCTTTACCGTGGGCGATGCAACCCGCTACCCCTTCATCGCGATCCCGCTTCGCCAGGGCAAAGCCAACGAACGACAATTCAACAAACGCCCCGACGTGGCCTCAGGGCCGGCGCCACACCCCGTTAGCCAACGCGGCCACATCCGGCAAGCAAGCAGGCTCCTACCGCGCCTTTTTGCGTGAGCCGTGGACGGCGGCGGCCACGCGCAGGCGCAGGCCATTCAGCCGGATGAAGCCGGTGGCATCGTCCTGGTTGTAGGCTTTGGTGGGATCGGCCTCCATCGTGGCGATATGCGGGTTGTAAAGGCTCACGGGCGACTTGCGGCCGGCCACCAGGATGTTGCCCTTGTAGAGCTTCACCCGCACCGTCCCGGTGACGTTCTTCTGGCTCTCGGCGACGAGGGCCTGCAGCGCCAGGCGCTCCGGAGCGAACCAGTAGCCGTAATACACCAGCTCGGCATAGCGCGGGATCAGGGAATCGCGCAGGTGCATGACCTCGCGGTCCATGGTGAGAGACTCGATCTGGCGATGGGCAAAATGCAGAATGGCCCCGCCCGGGGTCTCGTAGACGCCGCGGGATTTCATGCCCACGTAGCGGTTTTCGACCATGTCCACCCGGCCCACGCCGTGTTTGCCACCCAGCTTGTTCAACACCTGCATCACCCCCAACGGGGAGAGGCGCTTGCCATTCACCGCCACGCAGTTGCCCTGCCGGAACTCGAGCGTGACATGCTCCGGTTTGTTCGGGGCGTCTTCCGGGGCCACCGACAGCTTGAACATGTCCTTGTTCGCCGGCGCGAAAGCGTCCATCCAGGGATCCTCGAGAATGCCGGCCTCGAAGGAGATGTGGAGAAGGTTGCGGTCGCTGGAGTAGGGCTTCTTGGCGGTGGCCTGCACGGGGATCTTGCGCTGCTCGCAGTAGGCGATCATCTCGGCGCGGCCGGGAAATTCCTCGCGGAAGGAAGGATCGCGCCAGGGCGCGATGATCTGGAGATCCGGGCCCAGCGCGGCAGCGGTCAGCTCGAAACGGACCTGGTCGTTGCCCTTGCCGGTGGCGCCGTGGGCGATCGCCTGGGCGTTTTCCTTGCGGGCGATCTCGATCATCCGTTTGGCGATGAGCGGCCGGGCGATGCTGGTGCCCAGGTAATACTGGCCCTCATAGACCGCCCCGGCCTGGATCATCGGAAAGATGAAGTCGCGCGCGAACTCCTCCTGGAGATCGTCGATGTAAAGCCTGGAGGCGCCGGTGCGGAGCGCTTTCTTTTCAAGCCCCTTGAGCTCCTCGCCCTGGCCGATGTTGGCGCAGAAGGCGATCATCTCCGCTTCGTAGTTCTCTTTGATCCACGACAACAGCACCGAGGTGTCGAGGCCGCCCGAGTATGCAAGGACTATCTTCATAAGCAAATCCGGCCACCATCATTGCCAAAAGGCCGTGGGAGAAAAGAAAAAACCGCGCGCGATCAAGCCCACCACCGGACGTCGAGGCCGGGCAGCAGGTTGTCGGTCGCCTCGATCCCCGCCAGCAGAGCCTCGTCGAGCTGGCCCGAGTCCAGCCGATCGGCCAGCAGTTGGAAACGGGCCAGGTGTTCTTCGAGCCGGCGTCGGGCGTAATCAGGGCTCGAGCCGGTCTCGATCATGAACGGCCAATCGCTGGCCTGGGCCAGGAGCAGCTCGCAGCCGGCCTGGCGAAGAAACCGGCCGGCCAGGCCTTCGGCGGCGCCGGCGCCGCGCGCCAGGGCGGCCATCCGGTCCTGGGCGGCCCGCAGGCGCGGGTAAAGCCAGGCGTTCTTCTCGTTGAGCCAGACCTTGAGGTGCCCTCCCTCGCCCCAGGAGGAAGCGTTCGGGGTGGCGACAAAGTGGGCCGGCTGGCTCGCCAGGTAATTCTCCAACGTCAGCAGCGTCAGCCCGGGCGCCTCCGTCTGCGCCTGGCGCGCCACCGCGTCCAGGAACTCCGGCCCCTCGAACCACCAATGTCCAAGCAGCTCGGCGTCGTACGGAGCGACGAACACAGGGGGCTGATCCATGATCTCCCCGAGGCGGCGCGCGCGCTTGAGCCGGGTCCGCAGGAAATGGGCGGCGTGAGCGCTGGCGGTCTGCAACGCCAGGGCCCGATCGTACAATGCCTTGTCGGACTGCCCGCCGGCGATACGATGGTACTTGAGCCCGGTGAAAGACCGCGCCGGGCCGGCCGGCAGGTTGGGCCGAAGATACTCGAGGTCGAGGTCGAAGCCGATATCGCGGTAAAAGTCACGATAATCGGGCGCGCCGGGGTAGCCGGCTTGCCGGCTCCAGACCTGCCGGGCGCACGAGGGGTCCCGTCCGAACGCGGCCAGTCCGGACGGAGTGATCACGGGGGCGAACACGCCGTAGCGCGGCCGCGGCCGCGCTTGAAGCAGCCCGTGGGTTTCGACGACAAACCAGCGCACGCCGGCCTCGGCCAGGTGCTCGTCCAGCTCGGGCGCGTAGGCGCATTCGGGCAGCCAGAAGCCGCGCGGCGGCGCTCCGAACCACTGCTGGTGCTGCCGGCAGGCCGCCCGGATTTGCGCGCGAATCGAGCCGGGATGCGACCGATGCAGCGGGAGCACCGCGTGCGTGGCGGAGCACGTCAGCAGGTCCAGTTGGCCCGAAACCTGCAGCCGGCCGAAGCCGCCCAGCAGGTCGCCTCCGCGCTCCTCGTAAGCCCGGCGCAGGCTTGAAAGACGATCATGGTAAAACTGGGCGATCTTCTGGCGGGCGGCGTCCCAGTGATGACGGACCACCTCCGCGCCCGCCAGGTCGATCAGCGCGTCCAGATGCCGCCGGCAGCGCTGCTTCAGGAGCGGATCGGCGAGCATCGCCCCAAGGGTGGGCGAGAGCGAGAGGCTCAGCCGCGCCGGCAGCCGGTCGCGGCCCCAGCCCTCGAACATCAGCAGCAGCGGCAGGTAGCATTCGACGACCGCTTCGTGGAGCCAGGTTTCCTCCAGGAAACGCTCGTGCTCCGGATGGCGGACGAACGGGAGGTGCGCGTGAAGAACGATGGCGAGGCAGCCGGTCCTCACGCGGAATCAGGGGGAGGGCGGCTCCAGGCCGGGGGCTTGCGGATGGGCCTGAACCTCGCCGTGACAAACGGTGGAGCGACTGAAGATCAGGTCCGCCGCGCGACTCTCCGAGCCGGCGGCGTTCACGGCTTCGGCCCGCAGCCAATGCGCGCCGTCGGGCAGCGCAACGCGAACGCTAAACGAGCCGTCCGGCCCGAGCGCCACCGGACGCCCTCCGACGGTGACACGGGCATCGGGCTCGGTGGCGCCGTAGATTAACAGTTCGGCGTTGACGCTGAAGCGGAACTGGCCCGGCCCGCCCGGCCGCGCAGGCGGGGCGCCCGGGCTGGAGACGGAGGGGCCCTGAAAGCTGGATTTGATGAGGGCGTCCAAGGCGGCGCGCGCGATGGCGGACGCCGCCGGGGGCAGGCTTTGAGGCGCGCCGGGGAGCACCGCCGGCGCGTCCACGCCTGGCTCCTGCAGCGACCACGCCAGCACTTCGGCCATGGCCTGCTCTTGCTCCGGGGTCCAGAAAGACACCGGGAAACCTTCGATCTCGGGCGCGGGCCCGGCAGGAACCGGAAATGCCGGAAGCGGCTCCGCGCCGATTCCCGGGACAGGCATGGGGCCAGAGTCCGACGGCGAAAGAGGCGCAGCGGCGAGGTCCCCCGCAATTGCCGGAGGCGCGTCCGCCTCCGGAGGCTCGGGAGCCACGGCTCGAATCTCGCCGACGGGCTCGGCTGCCATCGAGTCGACCGGGGTGCGCCCGGCGGCCGAGACGCCCATCGAGACCCAGTTCCGCCTCGAATCGACGTAGCCCAACTCGGCCACAAAAGCCGCGCCGGCTTCGTCCACACGCACAAAACGGTCCCTGGCCTCGGGCTCGAACGCGATCTCCTGGGAAGGCTGGCCACAAGCCGGCCCGCGGTGAATCCGCAACCGCAGGCGCCCATCCGCCGACCGCCGCGCGCAGGCGCGCTGATCCACGGGAGCCATGTCCCAATGCACGTGGAGCCACTGCGCATCCCGGGCCTCGACAAAGACCGGCGTGGTCAACGGCCGGTTCTCTTCGGGCTGGGCGGCGGGAAGAGCCTCTTTTTCCGAGACGGACGAGGGCACGACCGTGGCGGGCGCGGTTTGCGACACGGGCGAGCCGGCCGCCGCGGCTTCCGCCTCTGTCGTTGGGAACGCGCTCTTGCCGGGGACCGAAGCGGGCTTTGCCAAATCATCCCCTTCCAGCAGGATCGGCGGGATCTTCAGCTTGAGGGCTTGAGCCGCCGCAGGGGGAGCGTCGCGGAACGGTTTGGGCGCGGGCGCTGAGGCCGAAGCCCGGACGGTTTGCGGAAGGCTGGCCGCCGAAACCGGAGCGCGTCGCCGCGCCGCCGCGCGGGAAGGTCCTAAGGAGGGTCGCTTCCTGGGCGAATTCTTCTTCCTCGGGGCGCGCGAACGCCGCCGGTTCTTGGGGGCGGCCGGGCGCGCCTTCCGCCCACGGCGGATCGGCGACTTGCTGCGTTGTTTCTGTGCCTTCGTGGTTCCCCGTCTCATAGCGCGCCGGCTGGAAAACAGCCGGGCATTGCGGGGGCAAATCTATGTTCAAGGCTCAGCCCAGCGCAACCCAAATCCCCTCGCCGGTCTCAGATCATGATAGCGGCGTCAGCCTCGCGGACGTGCAGATGCTCCAGGATGCGGGCCACCGACTCGGCCACGGTCAGTTGGTCGGTGCGCAGCTCGATCTCCGGCGTCTGGGGCGGCTCGTACGGGGCCGAGACGCCGGTGAACTCCCGCAGTTCGTTGGCGCGAGCCCGGGCGTAGAGCCCCTTGGGATCGCGCTTCTCGCAGACCTCGACCGGGGCGTTGACGAAGACCTCGATGAACCGCCCCGCCGGGACCAACCGCCGCACGAACTCACGGTCGGCGCGGTAGGGCGAGATGAACGCCGTCACCACAACCAGCCCGGCATCGACAAACAGCTTGGCCACCTCCCCCACCCTGCGGATGTTCTCCTGGCGGTCGCGCGGGCTGAAGGCCAGGTCCGAGCACAAACCGTGGCGCACATTGTCGCCGTCCAGCACGTAGGCCTGCTTGCCTGCCTGGAAGAGCTCGCGCTCGAGTTCCACCGCCAGGGTGGACTTGCCCGCGCCGGACAGGCCCGTGAGCCAGACGATGCAGCCCGGATGGCCGTTGAGCCGCGCCCGGTGCTCGGCCGTGACCTTGCCCCGGCTCCAGAAGAGGTTCTCGCTCTTGTGAGCGCCCTCGGTCGTGCGCCGCGGGTAGTTGTCTTCCACCACGATGCCGCCTCCGGCCACGTCAAAACCGTCCACGATCACAAAGCGGCCGGTGGGCACGATCTCGTTGAAGACATCGAAGGCCACGGGCCGGCGGGTCTTGAGGGTCAGTTCGCCCACCTCGTGGCGGCCCACCCATTCCTGGCCTGGCTCGCGGGGCACGCTCTCCAGGGTGGAGGCGTCGATGACCTTCTGGATGGACTCGATCTGGCATTCGGCTTCCTGGGTGGCCAGCTTGAGCTTGTAGGCACGGCCTTTTCGAAACGGCTGCCGGCCGAGCCAGAAGACCCGGGCCCGGAACCGGGCCAGCTCGAGCGGAGGGGCCGACTCGATGGCGGCGACCGCGCCGCGCTCGACGAAAATCTGCTCGGTGAGCGTGACCCCAATGCTTTCCCCGGCCGCGGCATCCTCGCGCGAGGGCGCATTCCAGCGCTCGATGGTCTTGACCACGCTGCTCTTGCCTCCCGGGGAGAACAGCAGGCGGTCGCCCACCTTGAGCGAGCCCGACTCGATCCGGCCGGCCAGGATGCGGCGTTCGTCGAACCTATAGACATCCTGGATGGGGAAACGCAGCGGCTTGTCCTGGGGCGGATGAGACACCGCGAAATCGTCGAGGGTCTCGACCACGGTCGGGCCGTTCCACCAGGGCATTCGCGGGCTGCGCGCGGCAATGTTGTCGCCCTCGCGGGCGGCGATCGGGATGAAGAGCCTGGGCTCCATGCCCAGCGTCCGGAGCCAGGCGCGATACTCGGCCTCGATCCGCTCGAAGCGCTCCCGCGAGTAGCCGGCCAGGTCCATCTTGTTTACCAGCACCGCCACCTGGCGAATCCCCAGCAGGTTCAGCAGGTATCCGTGGCGCCGCGAGTTCTCCTGGACGCCTTCGTGGGCGTCGATCAGCAGCAGGGCGGCCTCGGCGTTGGCCGCGCCCGTGACCATGTTCTTGAGGAACTCCTTGTGCCCCGGGGCGTCGATGATGACGTACTGGCGCTTGCGGGTCTGAAACCAGATCTGGGCCGTGTCGATGGTGATGTTCTGATCGCGCTCGGACTGGAGGGCGTCCATGAGGTTGGCCCACTCGAAGGGCACGCCGCGGCGCTCGGCGGCCCTCTGAAGCTGCTCCAGCTTGCCTTCCGGCAGGGAGCCGGTGTCGTGAAAAAGGCGCCCGACGAAGGTGGATTTGCCGTGGTCCACATGGCCCACGATGACGATCTTGAGCTGTTCGGCGGGTTGGCTCGCTGTATGCGACATAAAAAAAAGAAAGCGGGACTGAGTCAACAGGCAGGCAGGGGGGCGTTGCGGATCACATGTAGCCGTCGCGGCGGAGCTTCTCGAAGGCGTCCTCGCTCTCCTTGTCCTGGGCGCGGCCGGCGCGCTCGGGGGCGCGGGTCACGCGCAGTTCCTCGATGATCTCCCGCACGGTGCGGGCCCGGGACTGGATGGGAAAGGTGCAGGGGAAGCAGCCGATCGAGCGGTAGCGCTCGCCCTTCTCGTTGGCGAAGTAGAGCGGGATGACCGGGATGTTCTCGCGCTCGATGTATTCCCAGATGTTCAGCTCCGTCCAGTGCAGCAAGGGGTGGATGCGGATGTGCGTTCCCTTGTCGTAGTCCGTTTTGAACTGGTCCCACAGCTCGGGCGGCTGATCCTCGACGTTCCATTCCATGTTCTTGTCCCGCGGGCTGAAATAGCGCTCCTTGGCCCGGGTGGGCTCCTCGTCGCGGCGCACGCCGACGACCACCCCGGTGAAGCCGTGCTTTTCCAGCACCGCCTTGAGCGCGTCCTTCTTCAGCGTCCCGCAGCATTCCACCCGGCTGGCCCGTCCGTTGGGAAAGGTGCGCCCCTCGCGCAAGACCTCCTCGTTCCGCCCCACCACGAGCTGCAGGTTCCATTCCCGCATCAGCCGGTCGCGGTACTCGATCATGCTGGGGATCTTGTAGGTCGTGTCCACATGCACCAGCGGGAAGGGCACGTGGCCGAAAAAGGCCTTGCGCGCCAGCCACAGCAGCACGGTCGAGTCCTTGCCGATGCTCCAGAGCATGGCCATGTTCTCGAACTTGTTGAAAGCCTCGCGAAAGATGTAGATCGACTGGTTTTCCAGTTTGGTCAGGTAATCCATGGGATGAGTGTCTGTTAAGCTGCCCGCGCGCCGCCTCCGCCCCCTCAGGCTTTGCGGGCCATGAAGGTGTGCAGTCCGCACTCGGTCTTCTGAAATCCGATCCAGCGCCCGGCTCGCTCGTCGTCCGACGCCGCCGTCCGGGTGGTGCAAGGCTGGCAGCCGATGCTGCGATAGCCCTGGTCATGAAGCGGATTGTAGGGGATTTGGCGCTGTTTGAGGTAGTCCCAGACCGCCTCGCGAGTCCAGGCGGCCATCGGGTTGAGCTTGACGATGTCACGGCCCGAAGCGGGGTCGAAGACATAGACTTCCACCACCGCCACGCTGGCGCGGGTGGCGCTCTGCTGGCGCCGCAGCCCGGTGATCCAGCAGTCCAGGCTCGCCAGCTTTGCCTGGAGCGGCAGCACCTTGCGCAGGGTGCAGCAGAGGTCCGGATCCCGCTTCCACAGCTCGGCCCCATGGGCCGTGGCCTGCTGCTCGACGGTCAGGTCCGGCTCCAGCGCCTCGATCGGGTGGCCGAAATAGGCCTCGAGCCGGCTTCGCAACTCGCGGGTCTCGTCAAAAAGGAGGCCCGTGTCGATGGTGAAGACCGGGAACCGGAACCCGGCGCGGCGAGCCAGGTCCATCATCACCAGGCCGGCGCCCTGGAAGCTGGTGCCGATGGCCGCGCGCGCCCCGAAGCGCTCCCACGCCCACCGAAGCGCCTCCTCGGCGGGGAGCTGTTCGAAGCGCTCGTTCAGAGCCTGGAGTTCGAGGTTTGAGATCATTCGTCTTGCGGCCTGGCTGTCTGGGCTCGGGCCAGCCTGTGTAAGGTCAGGACGTCGATGAAGAGGAGTCGTCTCAGAAAATGCCTCTGCCTCAGGACGCCGGAGCGGACGTCGGTGAACCAGCCGGGGCCGGCAGAGTCGGCCAGATAACCCGGGCGCACCAGTCGCCAAAGCCCTCGTCCGTCTGACGCTCGTCGCGAAACCGGGTGAACAAGGGCTTCAGCTCTTTCTCGATGTCCGCCTCTTTGACGTTCTCGAGGAAGGGGCGGGCCATGCGGGTGCTGGGACGGTTGCCGCCCAGCCAGAGCTGGTAGCGGCCCGG
>JAKLEJ010000210.1 GCA_022711695.1 Verrucomicrobiota bacterium
CCTATCCCACCGAGCTGCGTTCCAAGCCCTCGCCGGAATGGAACCATTACCGGATCGAGTGCAACGACGGGGCCATTGCGCTGGCGGTCAACGGCAAGGTGGTCACCCGCGGGCGCGAGGCCTCGCCGCGCAAAGGCTACATCTGCCTGGAGTCGGAGGGCGGCCTGGTCCACTTCCGCAACCTGCGGCTGCAGGAACTGCCGGACACCCCGGTGACGCCGGATCAGGTGGCACAGGCCGATCGGGGATTTCGCAGCCTCTACAATGGCCTGGACCTTTCCGGTTGGGATTTCACCCGGGAGCACGAGGGGCATTGGACGGCGAAGGATTGGATTCTGGACTATGACGGCAAATCGCAGGACCTCTGGACCAAGGAGAAATTCGGCGATTTCGAACTGATTGTCGATTGGCGATGGACGGCCAAGCCGGAGAAGGTGCAGCGTCCCGTGATCCGGGCCGACGGCCAGGAGGACAAGGACGCCGAAGGCCGGCCCCGGACGGTCGAGGCGCTCGATGCCGGCGACTCGGGCATCTATCTGCGCGGCTCCTCCAAGAGCCAGGTGAACATCTGGTGCTGGCCTGCCGGTTCCGGCGAGGTCTGGGGCTACCGCACCGACGACACCCAACCCGCCGAGGTCCGCGTGGCGGCCACGCCCCGGGTGAAGGCCGACGCGCCGATTGGCCAGTGGAACCGGTTTCACATCACCATGAAGGGCGAGCGCCTGAGCGTTACGCTGAACAACCAAAGGGTGATCGACAACGCCCGTTTGCCCGGGATTCCGCCTCGGGGCCGGATCGCCCTGCAGAACCACGGCAGCCCGATTCAGTTTGCGAACCTCTACGTCCGCGAGATCCGTCCCGAGCCATAACCGCGCGCCGCGCAGGGCGTGGCCGGGAGGCAAGGGGTTAGCGGGCGGCTCGCTTGGCTTGGATTTGTTCCAGCAGGTAGGCGCGGCGTTGCTCGGCAAAGCTCTTCAGGCTCAGCCTCCGGCCCGGGCCCCGTAACTGCCCGGACTGCGCTTCCCCGCTGATCCCGTTCACGAAAGCGTCAAACGAGTCCAGCTTTCGGGTGTCGGCCTTGACTTCGTCAGCCAGCAGGGCCTGGTATTGTGAAATCCGCGCCCCGAGCACGCTCCAGTCCAGGTGCTTCTCGGCAATCTGACGCACGTAGCCGAGATAGCGCTCTCGCAGGGCGGGAACGGCCAGCAACTTCGAGATGAGAGGTTTGCTGCCGTCATTGGCCGCGACAAGGGGATCCAGTTTGACGCCCCCCGCGCTGGCGGCGCGGCCCGGCCCGCGATCCCTCTCTCGGTCGCTGCCGCCTCCTTGAATCTCAGGCCGGTTGTCGTCGAACCCGGGGCCAAAACCCGGGCCGAATCCGGGTCCAAAGCCCGGACCTCCCGGACCTCCCGGACCTCCCGGGCCCCCGGGGCCTCCCGGCAAGGCGAAGGTCTCGTTGGCGTCGTAGGGAATGACGTGAAAGCGGCCTTTCTCGTCCTGGTAGAGATCGTAATCGCTGCTGCGCACCCAATAGCCGTCGTTGTTGATCAGCGCGCTCTCGAGGGCCAGGAATTTGAGGGCGCCGTCGATATCCAACAGCGGCGCCAGCGCCGCTTCCAGCTTGTCTGCGGGCGTCTTGCTGAGCACGCGGCAGAGCTGGATCAGGTCCGCCCAGGACTTGGGATCGTCCTTGCTCTTGATCTCATAGATGCGCTTGTAGGTGGCAGCGTCCTCGCCCCGGTATTCGAGGCTGCCGCGTCCATTCGGGCTGCCCGGGACCTTCCAGCGGGCGCCTTTGCGCGTGCCAAACCATTCCTTGACGAAATCCTTGTTGAACTGCTGCACATTCAGATACAAGCCCCAGCTTTCCCCGTTGATCACCAGGCGCACCCAGTTGCCCTTGGGCGCGGGCACGTAATCGCGCGCCACCTCATAATACAGCACCGTGCGCAGGAAGGTCGGATCCTCGTGCGAATTGAGCAGATTCAGAGTGCGGTAGCCGCCCACGTTCTGGTCCTCGTGCGCAAAATCCACCGACAGATTCAAAGACCGCTTGTGGCCAGAGCCGATCATCATATAGGAGGAGGCCCCGCGAAAATGCACGCCCACGTCCGGGTAGCTCCGTCCATCCATCGTCAGCCGGGCCGGCACTTCCACGTCCGTGCCGTGGAAATCCTCCAGCTCCTTCTCCCAATCGGCATTCTCGAAATCGAGGAACAAGGTCCGCACCACGTTCGAGGCATACAGGGGGACGCCGAGGAAGGTCTTGACGTCCGCAGGTGAGACGCGCGGGCCGGGCTTGGCGGCTTCGAGGCGCTCACCGGGGCCGCCGGGCCGCCCGCCCGGGCCGCGCTGATTGCGGCCGCTCCGCTGCTGGGCCAGCGATTCCCGAGCCGCTTTTCGCTCCGCGCTGTTCAGCCGCTTGTCCCCGTCCTTGTCGAAGCGGCTCACCAGTTCGATCTTCTCCTGGGATGGGCCGCCGAACCCGCCCGGCCCGCCTCCTTGCGGTCCGAAGGGGGGCGGACCGTCGAACGGTTGGGCGGCCAGCGACCAGGCGCAGCCGGCCAGAAGGGCTGCGGTCTCGATTCGCGGAAAAGCAATTCGTTTCATGCCCTCATCATACTCAGGCCGGATTAAGCCATCGTTAAGAACGAGTGGAAACTGAGTCCCGCTCCTCCTCGTTCACATAGCCCAGGTCCGTAAAGTGTTGTGCCAAGATGGATTCTGTCTGGGTCTTTCCGGCCGCAGGCCGGCTCATCCGAATCCGCGGATGGCATGCGCCGTCAACCGGCTGCGTCTCCGGCCGCGACCGGCGTGGTTCAGCCCGAAGGACGTTGAGCGCGGATTCAGGGCGCGAGTTCTTAATGGCGGCTTAATGCGTTTTCCGGCATGCTGCGGCGCTGATCCGGCGCCAGGACCCGTTGCAGGCCGGCGTTGAAGCCATGAGAATCCTGCTGGTGGAAGACGAACCGCGCCTGTTGCGCAGCCTGGCCCGGGCCTTGCGCGAGGAAGGGTATGCTGTGGACACCGCCGCCGATGGCGAGGAAGGGCTCTACATGGCGAAGAACTGCGATTACAACGCCGTGGTGCTCGATGTGATGTTGCCGCGGTTGGACGGCTGGCAGGTGCTGGAGGGGTTGCGCCAGCACAAGCAAACTCCGGTGCTGATGCTGACGGCGCGCGACGCTCCCCGCGACCGGGTGCGGGGGCTGGACACCGGCGCGGACGATTACCTGGTCAAGCCGTTCGATCTGAGCGAACTCCTGGCCCGGCTTCGGGCGCTGATCCGCCGGTCGGCCGGACAGGCCCGGCCGGTGCTGGAGGTGGGCGAGGTGCTCCTCGACACCCGGGCCCGCCTGGTGTCGCACAAGGGCAAGGCGGTCACGCTCACCCCTCGCGAATATGCCATCCTCGAATACCTGGCCCTGCATCGTGGAGAAGTGGTCACGCGGACCGAGCTTTACGAGCATTTGTTCGACGACAGCGACGACAGCCTCTCAAACTTGCTGGACGTGCACGTGTTCAGCATTCGCAAGAAACTGGGAGCCGAGCTGATCGCGACGCGGCGCGGCGTGGGCTATTGCGTCAGAGCCTGAGACGACCCATGGTCACCAAGTCCATCCGCTGGCGGTTGCAGTTGTGGCTGGCCTTTCTGCTGGTCTGCATTCTCAGCGGGTTTGGAGTGACGGCCTATCAGCTCCACCGCACCAATCTTCTGCGGCAGATCGACGAGGACCTGCAGCGGCGGGTGACGGCTTTGACTGCGGACGTGCGGGGGATCCCTCCTCATTTTGGCGGCGGTCCCAAACGCCCCCAATTCGAGCCGGCGCCAGGGGGCAATCCCATGAACGACGGTTTTGGCCCGCCCCCCAAAGGGCCCCGCTTCGAAGGCGGCAGAGGAGGTCCTGGCAAGCGCCGCTTCGAGCCTGACGGCATGGAGGGCCGCGGCTTCCCGGATACCGGGCCCGAGCGGCGCGAGATTCTGATCTCGGCTCAGACTCAGCGGCTTTTCGACGATGTCGAAACCAACGGATTCTATTACGCGGTCTGGTCTCGAAGCGGCTCCCTGCTCAAGCGCTCGACCAATCTTCCTCCCGAAGTGTTCCGTCCGCAGCGTTCGGACCTGGCCATGACCATCGAAACACGAACGGGCCTGGAGCGGCGCGAGGCGTACCTCTTCACGGAGATCGGGGAATGCGCGCTGGCGGGACGATCCATTGCCGGCGATCTGGCGGAGTTGCGAGGCTTCGGCTGGTGGCTGCTGGCGGCGGGGGTCGCGGTGCTGGCCGTCGGCCTGGGCGGAGGTTGGCTCGCAACCAGCCGCGCCATCCGGCCGATCGAAGATATCGGCGCCGCCGCCAGCCGCATCTCCGCGGGGAATCTTTCCGAGCGCATCAACGTGACCGACACCGACAGTGAATTGGGGCGGTTGGCGGGCGTGCTCAACTCGACGTTTGCGAGGCTCGACGCCGCGTTCGCCCAACAAAGGCAATTCACCGCCGATGCCTCGCACGAGCTGCGCACGCCCCTGGCCGTCATCATTTCCGAGGCCCAGTCCATCCTGGCCCGGGAGCGCTCCCCGGCCGAATACCGGGAGACGATCGAAACCTGCCTGGAGACGGCCCAGCAGATGCGGCGGCTGACCGAATCGCTGCTCGAACTGGCGCGGTTTGACGGCGGGCAGGAGGCGATCGAGCGGGTACCTTGCGATCTGGCCGAGCGCGCGCGCGCCAGCGTGGAGCTGATCCGGCCGCTGGCGCGCCGCCGCCACATCGGGATCGAGTGCGACCTGGCGCCGGTTGAAACGCTGGGCGATCCGGACCGCCTCGGCCAGGTCCTCACCAACCTGCTCAGCAACGCCGTCGCCTACAACAAGGACGCGGGGCGCATTGTGGTGTCCACTCGCGTCGCCAGCGGCAGCGCCGTCCTCACCGTGGCGGACACGGGGCCGGGCATCGCCGCCGAAGACCTCCCTCACGTGTTCAAGCGCTTCTATCGGGCGGACAAGGCGCGCGCGCGGGCTGATGGCCATGCCGGGCTGGGCCTGGCCATCTGCAAGGCGGTGATCGAGGCCCACGGCGGCGTCATCGAAGCGGCCAGCCCGCCCGGCGGCGGGGCCGTTTTCACCGTCCGCCTGCCGCTGCGCTGACCCTGGCTTCCACCGGGCAGCTACGGGCGGCCACCCCGTCCGCCAAACCACGGAAAGCCGTCCGCTCCTGTTGCCCGTTTGGCTTGTCAAGCGACAGCGAGGGGGCCTACGCTCGGCGCGATTCATGAGAATGAACTGCCACACCCCAGCCATGAAAGCCCTCCTGGTTCCCTGTTGTCT
The DNA here is from genome assembly GCA_022711695.1 of Verrucomicrobiota bacterium. GTDB lineage: Bacteria > Verrucomicrobiota > Verrucomicrobiia > Limisphaerales > JACRJZ01 > JACRJZ01. The sequence continues at coordinate 5,330 of JAKLEJ010000210.1, forward strand.
GTCTCTTCTTGCCGCCATTACCCCAGCCGGATTTGCCGCGACCAACGAAGCGGCCTCCGAAGCCGCGTCCACCAACGCTCCGGCCAGCGTCGAGAAGTTGCTGGGGTCTCTCAAGGCCCGCTGCGTGGGCCCGGCTCTCATGTCCGGCCGGATCGGCGATTTCGCGGTCAACCCCAAGGATCCCACCCACTACTTCGTGGCGGTAGCCTCCGGCGGGGTGTGGAAAACCGTGAACGCGGGTGTCACATGGACGCCGGTGTTCGACACCCAGGGCTCCTACTCGATCGGCTGCGTGGCCCTGGATCCCCGGAATCCGAACTGCGTCTGGGTGGGAACCGGCGAGAACAACAGCCAGCGCAGCGTGGGCTACGGGGACGGCCTCTACCGCAGCTTGGACGGAGGCAAGCACTGGCAGAATCTGGGGCTGAAGGACTCGGAGCACATCGGCAACATCCTCATCCACCCCAGGAACAGCGAAGTGGTGTACGTGGCCGCCCAGGGGCCGCTCTGGCGCAGCGGCGGGGACCGCGGCCTCTACCAGACCGCCGACGGCGGCAAGAGTTGGAAGCGGATTCTGCATATCAGCGATGACACCGGGGTCAACGAGGTGCACATGGATCCGCGCGATGACAAAGTGCTCTATGCCTCGGCCTACCAGCGGCGGCGACATGTCTGGACCCTCATCAACGGCGGGCCGGAGAGCGCCCTCTATAAATCCGTGGATGCGGGCAAGACCTGGCGCAAGCTCACCCGGGGTCTGCCGGAGGGGGACAAGGGGCGCATCGGGCTGGCGGTTTCTCCCGTCAATCCCGATCTGGTTTACGCCATCGTCGAGGCCGTCGAGGACAAGGGCGGGTTCTTTCGCTCGGCCGACCGGGGCGAGACCTGGGAGAAGCGGAGCGATTACATGACCGTCAGCCCGCAATACTACAACGAACTCGTCTGCGATCCGGTGGAGGCGGACCGGGTCTATGCGGTGGACACCTACCTGCATGTGACCGACGACGGCGGCAAGACCTTCAAGCGCGTGCCCGGCAAGGACCGGCATGTGGACGACCACGCCCTCTGGATCGATCCCCGCAACAACCGCCATCTGCTGGTCGGCTGCGACGGCGGCATCTACGAGACTTTCGATCAGGGCGCCAACTGGCACTACAAGGAAAACCTGCCGCTCACGCAGTTCTACCGGGTCAGCGCGGACAACG
>JAKLEJ010000211.1 GCA_022711695.1 Verrucomicrobiota bacterium
GAGGAACTCCTCGGCGGTGGCGGCCGGCTGCACTTTGGTTTGCACGATCATCTTCTCACGGGGCAGCAGCGGAAGGATCGCCCCCAACTGCATTTCGGAGGTGCCGTAGCCCCGGGCGGTCTCGATATGGTTGATTCCCAAATCGAGAGCGCGCCGAATGACTGCCTCGATATTACGCTGGCCCTCGGCCGGGATTGCCTCCGGCGCGGTGTCCTGCCACTTGTGCTGGAAGCGCATGCCGCCGCAGGACAGCACAGGCATGGAGAGTTCAGTCCGGCCGAAACGTCGGTACTTCATCTGCGGAGAATAGGCTGCCAGGGGCGGATTGGCAACGTGCAGCCGCCGCGAGCGACGTTCACGGAACTGGAAGTTCCGAAGCCGAATCCGCGTCCAGGAGGAGGGTGCAGTGGGCCTGCCGGCGCAGAATCGAGGCGGGACAGGCTGTGGAGACCGGGCCGGAAAGGGCGGCTTGAACGGCGCGGGCCTTGCGGCGTTCGGGGGCGATGCAGAGCATGCGCCGGGCGGCGCACAGCGCGGGAATGGTCAGCGTGTAGGCGTAGCGGGGAACCGCCTCCAGGCTCGGGTAATGCCCCTCGCCCACCTGCTGCCGCCGGCAGTCCTCGTCCAACTTCACGATCTTCACCCAGCGGCGGTCGGCAAAATCCGCCACCGGCGGGTCGTTGAACGCCAGATGCCCGTTCTCGCCGATGCCCAGGCAGCAAAGGTCGATGGGCCCCGAGCGCAGCAAGGCCGCGTAGCGGTCGCATTCGTCCAACGGTTGGGCCGCCTCGCCAGCCAAGTAATGGAAGACCCCGGGGCGGACCCGCGCCTCGACACGCTCGCGCATGAACCGACGGAAACTCGCGGGGTGGCCGGCGTCGATGCCGAGGTATTCGTCCATATGGAAGAGAGTCACCCGACCCCAGTCGATCCCTTCCAGGCTCGCCAGGGCTTCGACAAAGCGGATTTGGGAATTGGCGCTGGCCAGGATCGCTGCCGCCGATCCCCTGGCCGCCAGGGCCCGAAGGAGTTGCTCCCGGGCCAGGCGCGCCGCCTCGGCCGCCAGGCTATCCTGGGTGGCATGTATCCGCACCGCGAGGGCATCCGCTTGAAAGGTTCTGACCGGTTCGCTCATCCCTTGATTCACGCTCGAATCAGCCAAAAGACAATCCGAAAACGCCTGAATGTGCGCGTCACCTGCCCTGTCTGACCAGCCTAAGGCGCTTTCGAACGCGCACGAGCCGCAAAACACGCCGCGCACCCGGACTGAAAGGAGCGGGAGCGCGCGAACCCGCGCAAATAAGTCAACTTTTCGGTTGCGCTCCAAGGGTTTTTAGCCTTTATTGGCGGCGTTGAGGGTCCGTCCGAGGTTGCACCCAGAGGGATGAGCCAGGGTCGATTCGTAGCCTCGGTCTTGCAGGATGATTCAAAATTCAGTCTGTTTTCTCTGGTTTCGAGGGACCTTCGACCAACGCAACATATATGAGTAACGAGGCCAACGCCACGCCGGACCATGGTTCCGGCTATCTGGAAATATCGGAAAAGGGATTCGGTTTTCTCCGCTCGAAGGAGAGCCATTTTTGCCCGAAGCCGATCGACATTTTTGTAACGCCGGACACGATCAAGCGCTGTTTTCTGCGGGAAGGGGCGCACGTGGAAGGCACCCTGCAGCCGCCGCACCGCGGCACCAGCGCCCAGCTCAAAATCCCCGAGAAGGTCAACGGCGTGGTGTTCTCCGACTACGTCAAGACGGTGCGTTTTGAGAACCTGACCACCATCGATCCGATCGAGAAGTTCCAGCTCGAGACCTCCCCCGACCTGATCGAGACCAGGATCATTGACCTCGTCACCCCCATCGGGAGAGGAACACGCGGGCTGATCGTGGCGCCGCCGCGCACCGGCAAGACCACCGTGCTCAAGCAGGTGGCCAACGCCGTCACCGCCAACCACCCCGACGTGCACGTGATGGTGCTGTTGATCGACGAACGCCCCGAGGAGGTCACGGACTTCCAGCGCTCGGTGAAAGCCGAGGTCGTGGCCTCGTCGAACGACCAGGATCTCGAAACCCACGTGCGGCTGTCGCGCTTCATGATCGAGCGATGCCGGCGCGAGGTCGAAGCCGGCAAGGACGTCTTCGTGCTCCTGGATTCGATCACCCGGGTGGCCCGCGCCTACAACAGCGTGCATGGAGGCAGCGGACGAACCATGACCGGCGGCGTGGATGCCCGCGCCCTGGAAATCCCGCGCAAGATGTTCGCCTCGGCCCGCAAGATCGAGAACGGCGGTTCCATGACCATCATCGCCACCGCGCTGGTGGACACGGGGTCGCGCATGGACGAGTTGATCTTCCAGGAATTCAAAGGCACCGGCAACATGGAGCTGATCCTGGACCGCAAGCTGTCCGACCGCCGGCTCTTCCCCGCGATCGACATTCCCAAGAGCGGCACGCGCAAGGAAGAAAAGCTCTTTCCGCCCAAGCACATCGAGGCGATACGCAAGCTGCGCCGCATGATGGTGGACCTCAACCCCGTCGAGGCCATGGAGAGCCTGGTGGCCGCCTGCAAGAAGCACAAGACGAACGAGGAATTGCTCTCGAAACTCGCCTGAGGCGCGGTTCGGGGCGGCGTCCATGCCTGCTTCGCCCGCAGCCAGACGGGGCGCGGATCGGGGCTCCAGCCGGCCCCCGCTGCAGCGGATGCTGCGCATTCACCAGGCCCTCCAGGCCGGGGACTTCCCCAACGCCGCCCAGTTGGCTGTCGAACTGGAGGTCTGCTCCAAGACCGTCGCCCGCGACATCGAGTTCATGCGGGACCGGCTGGACCTTCCGGTGGAATACGACGCCTCGAGGTTCGGCTATCACTACACGCAGCCGGTCGGGGCCTTTCCCACCCTCCAGATCACCGACGGCGAACTTTTTGCCCTCCTGGTGGCGGAAAAGGCGCTCCAGCAATACCGCGGAACCCATTTCGAGAAACCCCTGGTCAGCGCCTTTCGGAAGATGGCCGCCTCCCTCCCCGACGCGGTGTCCCTGAACCTGGCCGATTGGGAGCAAACGATCGCCTTCCGCACCAGCGCCGAACCCATCCTGAACCTGGAGGTATTCGACACTCTCGCCCGGGCGGCGGCGCAGCGCCGACAGCTTCGAATCCGCTATCGCAAACCCGGGCGGAGCCAGGAGGAGGACCGGGTGGTGGACCCCTATCAGCTCGCCAACATCAACGGCGAGTGGTTTCTGTTCGCCTTCGATCATCTGCGGAACGATCTGCGCACCTTCGCCCCGGCCCGCATCCAGAAGCTCGAAGAAACGGGCCGGGTCTTCACCCGGCCGCAGAAGTTCTCCGTCGAGCAAAGGCTCCGGGACAGCTTCGGAGTGCTCTCGGGCCAGGGCAGCTACCGGGTGGTCTTGCGCTTCCTTCCCGCAGTGGCGGATTTCATCCGGGAGAAACGCTGGCATCCCTCCCAGGAACTGCGGGAGTTGAAAGACGGCGGATTGGAACTGCGCCTGAAGCTCTCCAGCCTGGAGGAAATCAAGCGCTGGGTGCTGACCTGGGGCGGCCAGGCGCTGGTTCTGGAACCGCCGGAGCTGGCCGAGGCGGTGCGGGCCTCGGCGCGAGCCCTCCTGCGCGCCCACCCCGTCGGTCCCGGCGCGGCTTCCTGAGGCGACACCGGGACCGCCATCGCGCGTTCGACCCCAGGCAGGTTGGCTTTGACAGGGCGCGCCGCTTTCCCGTGTAATGCCGCCCATGAAGACACAAGCTCGTCCCTCGTTCAGGCCGCTTGCCGCCCTGACCCGCGCCCTCCTCCCGGCGGCTCTTCTCCTGGCCATTTGCCCGGCCCCGTCTTTGGCGGCGTCGGACCTCGCAGGGCTCGAACGGGAGTTTCGCGAACTGCCGGCCGAAGCGCGGCGCTGGACCGGCCCGCTCTTCTGGCTGCATGGCGACGAGAGCCGCGAGCGCCTGGAGATGTACGTGGGCAAAGTGGCCGAGGGCGGCAACGGCTGTTTCACCGCGGAGTCGCGTCCGCACAAGGACTGGCTGGGCGAAGGGTGGTATCGGGACCTGGAGATCTGCCTGGAATCGGCGCGCAAGCACGATCTGAAGCTCTGGCTCTTTGACGAGAAATGGTGGCCGAGCGGAGAAGTGGGCGGCAAGGTCCCCGAGCGTTACGGCAGCAAACGGCTGACGGCCTCGGCCACCAACGTGAGCGGCCCGATGCGCCTGCGCGCCGACGGCTTTGGAGGCGCCACCTTCATTGCCGCGGTGGCCGGTCGCGACTCGGGGGCGGGAATCGAGGGGGCGAGCCTGATCGATCTGTCCGGCTCGATTCGCGAGGGGGCGCTGGACTGGCAGGCCCCCGAGGGGCGCTGGACGGTGATCCGGTTCGGCTGGGCCCCGCGCAAGAGCGGGTCCCGCTACCTGGTGGACGGGGCCAGCCAGGAGGCGGTGGACTGGTATATTCGCACCGTGTATCAACCCCACTACGACCGGTTCAAAGCCGATTTCGGCCGCAACATTTTGGGGTTCTTCTATGACGAACCCGAGACGCATGGGGATTGGGGAACCGAGGTCCTGAAGGTCCTGGCAGAGCGCAAGGTGGATTGGAAACGCGCCCTGACGGCCTGGAAGTTCACGCTGGCCGGCGAGGAGCAGGCCGCGGCGCGCTACCAGTACCAGGAGGCGCTGGCCGAGGCCTGGGGACGGACGCTCTACGGAGGGTTGACCCGGTGGTGCGAAGAGCGCGGCGTGAAGTCCATCGGCCACTGGCTGGAGCACGGCAACGCCTACCTGAACCAGGACCTGTGCGCCGGCAACATGTTCCCGCTGCAGAAGTACAGCAGCATGGGCGGGATCGACGCAGTCTTCACGCAGTTCAAGATGGGCCAGCGCATCGCCCAGGATGCGCCCTGCTGGCAGACCCCAAAGCTGGGCAGTTCCGTGACCCATGCCTACGGCAAGCCGGACGACGTCACCATGGTGGAGATCTTCGGGGCCCGCGGGCAGGACCTCACCTACCCGGAGATGAAATGGTGGACCGATCACATGCACGTGTCGGGCGTGAACTTCCACATCCCGCATTCGTTCAACCCGCGGGCGCCGCGAGACACCGACTGTCCGCCCTATTTCTACAATGGGGGCTTCGAGCCGCGCTGGCCGCTCTACCGGGTGTACGCCGACTACACCAGCCGGCTGAGCGTGATGCTCACCGGCGGACGGCACGTGTGCCCGGTGGCCGTGCTCTTCCTGGGCGGCAGCGCCCACGTCGGCAAGCGCGCGCTTCCGGACCAGCTCAGCGAGGCCCTGCAGGACGCGCTCTACGACTGCGACTGGATCCCCTACGAAGTGTTCGAGAACGACATGACCGTGGCCGGACGGGATCTGAGACTGCGCCAGGAATCCTACCGCGCGCTGGTGGTCCCGCCCGTGGAGGTCATCCCCCACCCCACCCTGGCGCGTGCCCGCGAATATTTCGAAGCGGGCGGCGTGGTGATCGCCTACGGCTTTCTGCCGTCCAAATCGGCGACGCTGGGCAGAGACTCGTCGGACATTGCGGCGTTGCGCCAGGCCATCTGGGGCGAAGCGCAGCCGGGTCTGACGGCGTGCAAGACCAGCGGCCGGGGCGGCCGGTCGTATCTCCTCCCGCAGAAGCCCACACCGGCCCAACTGCGGCAGGCGCTGGGGACGGACGCGGGAGTGCGGCCGACGTTCGAGGTTCTCGAGGGACAGACCGACAACTGGCTGCACGTGCTGCACCGGGTGAAAGCCGGGCGCGATGTCTTCTTCGTCGCCAACCAGAACCCTCGGGGCGAGCCGCGCCGATTCCGGGTCCGCATCCAGGCGGCCGGTTTCCCCGAGTGCTGGGACGCCCTGCGGAACGAAATCACGGCCCTGCCCCATCGGCGCCAGGGCGAGCACGTGGAGGCAACCCTAAGCCTGGCCCCAAACGACAGCGTGCTGCTGGTCTTCCAGGAACAGGCGCGTCCGCTCCCGCCCCGGCTGGGGCCTGAGGCGCTCGCAGGCGCCCGGATGACGCCCCTGGAGCGCGACCCCACTCCGTCCGAGCCCGAGCCGAAGCTCGAAGGCAAACGCACCCTGGCCGACGATCTCGAGGGCTGCGCCTGGGTGTGGTATCCGGAAGGCAACCCCGCGCAGAACGCTCCCCCAGGCGTGTGCCATTTTCGCCGGCAAGTCGTCCTGCCGGAAGGACGCAAACTGACCAAGGCCGTGTTCGTCGGCACGGCTGACAACAGTTTTGCCTTGTTTGTCAACGGCAACGAGGCGGGACAGAGCGATGCCAGCAGCGAAGGATGGCGCAACCCGGTGGAATTGGACATCACCAGCGGGCTGCACGCTGGCGCCAACCAGCTTGCGATCGAGGCCGTGAACGCCACCGAAAAGGCCAGCCCGGCGGGTCTGCTGGGCTGTCTGCGCCTTCATTTTGACCAGGGCGACCCCGTGGTCATTCGGGTGGATGCGAGTTGGAGAACCTCC
>JAKLEJ010000212.1 GCA_022711695.1 Verrucomicrobiota bacterium
GGCCTGCTCCTTGTAGGTCTCGAGCAGGGCGCGCGCGCGCTCGTCCGCCTTCAGTTCGAGACAAAGCGCTTCCACTTGGGCGGGCCCGGCGCCCGGAGGCAGCGCCCTCCGCCAGGCCGCTTGGAGCAGATCTTTGCGCCCGCCGTTGGCGCGTTCGTGCGCGATCGCCAAGACCAGGCTGGGCCGCTGGCTCGCAAGATCGTTGGTTTCCCCGTGTTCTCCCAGGTCGCTCAGGTCGTCGCGAATCTGGTAGGCGATTCCCAGGGCCTCGCTGAAGGTCCCCAGCACGGGCGAAACCCGCTCGTGCCGCTCGAGTCCCGCGCAGATCGCCCCTACCCGCAATGCCACCTCGAAGGCGGGCGCGGTTTTGCGCCGGAAAATGTCGAGCACCTCGATTGTGCTCAGCGGGCGGGGATGACCGGCCCAGGCGAGTTCGGCGCCCTGGCCCAGGCAAAGCTGACGCTGTCCTTCCGCGGCCACGCTGAGCATGGCCGCCTTCTGCTCCGCCGCAAGGCTGCTGGTCCCCAGGAGACGATACCCTTCCCCGATGAGCAGGTCGCCGGCGTTGAGCGCCGCCGGGATCCCATGCTCGGCGTGAAGCGTCTTCTCGCCGTAGCGCAGAGCGTCCCCGTCCTCGATGTCATCGTGGATCAGCGAGGCCTTGTGGAAACACTCGACCGCCACGGCGACCTTGCGCAGTTCCGTCGTCGGGGGCGCGCCGCCCTCGGCGCAGAGCGCCCGGCAGGCGGCCACCGCCAGGAATGGCCGCCAGCGTTTGCCCGCCCGGCAGAGCCACTCCCGCGCCAACCGCTCCGCTTCGCCGGCCACGGCGCCCATGACCTCCTCGAGGCGTTCCGGCGCAAACCACGCCTCCACTTCCTCGCGCAGGCTTCCCAAGTCCATCCGTCGGGTCCTGTCGGCGCTCGTCAGGTGGATGTATTCCCACACCCAGTCCAGGTCCACGTTGGTGTCGGCGCAGTCATCCTGGAGGAGCGGAATGGCGATGCCCGGGATCGCCGCCCCCTCCATGTATGGAAAGGCTTTCTCCAGGACGTTGAGGCAGCTCACTCCCACGATGGCGTCGATCCGGCCCGTTTGGATCATCGACATTACCAGCGCCGAGCCCTCGGCGACGAGCACGGCGTAACCCAGGTCCTCGGCCATGCTCTGCAAATCCTGGATCGAGCACAGCCCGCACTGTTGGCACAGCAGGCCGAACTCGTCGAACGGGGCCGGGCACTTGGCTTCGACCCGCAGGCACTTTGGCAGCAGCAACAGCCGCCGCTCGAAGGGCACGGCTGCCAGCGATTCCCGCCAGACCTCGTTGTTGATCAGCACCGCGACATAGTCGCGGTAGGCGGGGGCGCAGGGGCCCAGGGACACCACCCGGTCCGCATGCTCGCGCAGATGGTCCAACGGCAGCGGCGGCACCGGGTTGAATTCCGCCACATAGTGCCGGACCAGTTGCATCAGGCGGCTACGTTCGGATGACGTTGGCGGAATGTTGGTTTTGGGCGGACGCATCCGCTGCAAGGGGAGGGGCCGCGGCAACGAGAGCGGTCCAAAGGCGAGATTCTGGCCAGAACTCATGGCAGTGCCGACTCCTGGAAGCGGCGGAAAATGCGGGTTCCCGCCAGGCGCTGGCGGCAGGCTCCGCGACGGAGCCGCGCCCCTGGCGCCCCGGTGCTTTGGCCGGACGCTTTGGCTCGTGTCACCATCGTATCATCTCGTCGGTGCCTGAGAATCATGCGCCAATCCGGAGCGGCGGTCCAGCGCGGAATTGACCTCGCGCTGGCGGCGGGCGACGTCATGCCCGGCTGAGTTGTAGGTTCCGAAGTCGTTGAAATAAAGTCGTTTTGCCCAGCGGTACATCCAGTGTTTTTCGGGGATTTCACGCCCGGGCAGCCATTGGCTGAACTGGGGAGTCATGGCCTCCAGCTCCGCCAGGGCGGTCTGGCGGTTGGTGGTGTCGCGCGCCTGGTGACGCAGCACCAACTCGCGCAGCAGGTCCGGACGCTCCAGCACGATGCAGCCGCGGGTGCCCTGTGCGGCCGTCCGGCGGAAATCGCGCAGAAAGGCCGAATCGCGGATCAAGTCGGTCACCGACGCTCCGTCCCTGATGTTCTCGCAGGCGAACTGGATGACCGGGCAGGGCTCGATTTCGCCGCGCCAGTTGATGTGGTGGCTGAAGCCGACGGCGGTGGGACAGAGGGCGCGGCCCTGGTGATCGCAGTAGGCGTCCACGATGGCGATGGGCATTTGCGACCGCATTCGGACAATGAACCGGCGGGCCTCGAGCTGCTGGGCGGCGGTGAGGGCCAGGTCCGGGCGCATGTTCGGCCCCACCGGCCGGTAGGCATAGTACCAGACATAGTGCGCCCCCAGCCGGATGAGCTGGCGCAGCCATTCCTCGGTGAGGAGTTCGGCAAAGTTGGTGCGGCACAGGCTTGTCGCCACCCCGGTTAGCAGCCGCGCTTTCACGCAATTCTCAAGCCCGCGCAAGGTGCGCTGGAACACTTCCTTGCCCCCGCGCCGCTCGTCGCTGACCGCCTCCTTGCCCTCCACGCTCACCAGCGGAGTCACGTTGCCCAGGCGTCGCAGGTCCCCGGCGACCTTCTCGGTGATCATCTGCCCGTTGGTGAAGACCTGGAAGTAGCAGTCCGGGTGCGCCGCCAGGATGTCCATCAATTGCGGATGCAGAAACGGTTCGCCGCCCAGGATGCCAAAGAAGGCGATGCCTTTCGCCTTGGCGTCGCGGATGACCCGGTTCATCAGCTCCAGGTCAATCAGCTCCCGCGGCGCATCCACGTCCACCCAGCAACCCTGGCAGCGCAGGTTGCAACTGTTGATGACCGAAAGGTAAAGAAAGGCGGGCGCGAACTCGCCCTGGCGCAGACGCCGCTTGAAGCGACTCATGCCCCAGGCGCTCTTGGCTCCGAAGTTCCACAGGAAATTCCAGAGCAGCCGCGGCTCCGTGGTTCTCAGCACCCGCCATGACAGTTGGGCAAACATCGCCGCCTACACTAGGTCCTCCCCGGCGTCGCCGCAACGAAACTTGATCGAGCGGTTCAGCCGGAGTCCGCCGGGTTTGGGCGCCGGCGAGGTGGGGCAGGGGGCGCGGGCGCCCGGAGACCCGCCTGCGGATCGCGCCTTCCGGGGGCGGCATCGCGCAAAGGCGGGGATTTTTGTCTTTCTTCCGCGCCGAGGGACACTAGATTGAACCGACGGAAGAAGAATTGAGCGTTTGTCGCTTTTGTGGAACGGGCCGATCATTCAGCGTGGGATGCGGCTGCCGGCGCGGCGGCCGAGCCCGGGACCGGAGGCGCGGGCCGTGTGGGCGGGTTTGTTCCCACAGGCGCTCCTGCGGCCTCCAAGCTGGCTTGGATCCAGCAAGTCGCCCAGCGGGTGGACTCGCAAACCCCGGCGCGGCTTCTGCCGTTGTTGCACGACCCCGACATCGAGGTGCGTCGCGAGGCCGCGCGGGCCTTGGATGCCTGCGGGTGGCGTCCGACAGATGACCACGAGCGGGCCCTGCGGGCCATGGCACTGGGCCGGTTCGAGGAGGTTCTGAGCCTGGGGGCGGCTGCGGTGGGGCCGCTTCGGTCCCTCCTGGGCGACTCCCTCCCGGCCAACCGCCTTGCCGCCCTCGAAATGTTGTTGCAACTGCGCGACGTGTCCGTCGAGGAGGCGTTGGCCGTGGCGCTGCGGGATGAACAGCCCGCCATCCGCTTGGTGGCCATTCAGGGTCTGGGTCGAACCGCGGGCGCCAGGGCCGGCCCGCTCCTGGCCGGCCTGATTGCCGATCCGGACCCGGAGGTGCGGGCGGCGGTGCTGGAGGCTTTGACCCCCCTCGGAGGGCCCTTTCTCCATGAGGCCGCCAGCCGGTTTTTGACTGACGCCCGACCCGAGGTTCGCCGCCAGGCCGTCGAGGTGCTGGGGCAGGTTGGGGGCGTTTCCGCGGCCTCGGCCCTGGCCCAGGCTCTTCTGGACGCTCACGGCCCCGTGCGGGACGCGGCCTGGCGCGCGCTTAGCGCCCTGGAACCTGGTTGGGAACGGTCTGAAGCCGTCCAGCCGGTCATTGCGGCCCTGCAGGACGCCTGTCGCACCGGCAATCCGGAAAGCCGGCTGGCGGCCCGCGAGATCCTCAAGCGCCTGGGACGCGAGCCCGCCTTTGCGCCGGGCCAGCTCAGCAGCCAGCAGCTCTCCGCCATCCTCGCCCTCTCTTCCAGCCTGCAAGCTCCCAACCGCGACTTGCGCCATGCCGCGGTCGAAGCCCTGGGCCGCATGGGCGATCCCCGCGCCGTCGTTCACTTGACTCGGGCCATGCAGGACCCGGACGAGTGCGTTCGGCGGGCGGCCGTCTATGCCTTGGACGCCTTGGGATGGGAGCCCGCCAATTATCAGAACCTGGCGTGGCAGGCCGTGATCCTGGGCCGGTGGGATGTGGCAGGGGCCTGCGGCGAGGAAGCGGTGTCCCCATTGATGCTGGCGCTGCGAAGCTTGGATCCCGAGGTGCAAGCCGGAGCCGCCCGTTGCCTGGGAGACATGAACGGCGCCCGGGCTGTGGAAGCCCTCCCGCCGCTGCTCTGCAGCCCGGTGGACAAGGTCTGCCGGGCGGCCGCGCAGGCTCTCTCCGGCCAGGGCTGGGAACCTCCCGACGCCGCCTCGAGAATCCGCCTGGCTTTGGCCCTGGGCAAATGGAACGAGGCCGCCCGCCACGGCGAGTGTTCCGTCCGGCTGCTGGTTGAACGAGTCAAGCAGACCGCGCCGCAATCCGAGGCCAGCCAGACCGCGCTTCAGGCGTTGGCGGCCGTCGATGATCCCCAGGCGGTCGAGGCGCTTCTGGCCTCCGCCCGGGACGGCCAGGTGGCGGCCGCTGCCGTCCATGCGCTTCAGCGCATCCTCGAGTTCCAGGCTGCCCGGGTGGACGAGCGCCTCCTGGGACTGCTTTCCTTTCTCACCAACATCGTTCAGTTCCAATACGCCATCGACCCTCGTTTTGGCACACCGGTTCGCACCGCGCTCCAGGAGGTGGACACCCTGCGAATTTGCGAACTGGCCCAGCGCGAGGCGGCCCGCCGCCGCCCAGCCGATTCCCCAGACGCCTGATTCATGAGCGCCTCCGCTTCGCACAAACGCATTCTCGTGGTGGACGACGACCCCGCCTACGTGGAAATGCTGCGGCTGCTTCTGGACCAGTTTCGCCGCGACGCCTGGGAAGTGCACACCGCCGGCGAGGCCGGACAGGCCCTGGCCATTCTGCGCGAGAAGGACATGAACCTCATGCTGGTGGACGCTCGCATGCCGGTGGTCGATGGCCTGCAGTTGATCCGGATCGCCCGGCAGCATCACCCGACTCTGCGCATCGCCGCGCTGACCGGGTTTGCCGACGAAAGCGCCCGCGCCACCTACCTGGCCAATGGGGCCGACGCCTTCTTCGAGAAACCGCGCTCGTCCGAAGGCATCCAGACGCTTCTGGCCGCCCTGGACAGCCTGCTGCTGGTGGCGCCCCGCCAGGGTTTCCGCAGCGTGCTTGACCACCTGGAGCTTCAGGACCTCCTGCAGATCGAGTGCTCCAAGCGCAATTCCTCGGTGCTGGAGGTCACGGCCCGCAGCGAGCGGGGGCGCATCTTCATCAAGGACGGGGAACTGATCCACGCCGAGACCGGCAGCCTCGAGGGCGAGCCCGCGCTCTTCAGCCTGCTCTCCCTCCAGGGGGGCGAGCTGCGGTTCCGCCCCTACGAGCCGCCGTCAGTCGTCAGCATCGCCGGCACCTGGATGAGCCTGTTGATGGAGTGGGCGCAACGCCGCGACGAGTTTGTCGCCCCGCCCCAGGAGCTGGATCCGGGGCTTCCGCCGGGCATCGCTCGAAGCGCCGCCCCTCCCCGGGAGGATCTCGCCCTTTCCGCGCTCCTAAGTTCTCCCCTGACCGACGCCGAGCGCGCGCCCTTGCGCGAGCACATCCAGGAGATGCTGCTGTGCGGCGGCGCGGGGGATGTCCTGTACGAGAAGGGCTGCGACCGGTTCGTGGCGCGCCGGCAGTTTCTGGACGCGGTGGCACGGCGCGCCGACATGCTGGGGGCGTTGCTCCCGCTGGGACGCTTCGAGTTGCTGGAGTTCGAAACCGCGGGCATCCGCGGAGTGGTCCAGGCCTCGGCCGAGGTGAGCCTCCTGGTGCTGGCCCGGCCCGAGTCCGCTCGCGGCCCCGATCCCGGTCCGTGAGATCATGAGCGAGACGCTTCATCGCTGGCTGGCACGCCGTCCTCCGTGTCCCGGGGTCCTGGCCTGGGGAATCCATGTTCCCGGCCACGAACCGGTGTCCGGTTCCGGCGACCCCGGTGCGCCTCCGGAGACCCTCGCTCGCCTTTGGGTTGGATTGGGCGAAGCGGTGCGGGAAGCGGGCGGCCACGGCTTCCAAACCCTCCAGCAGCGCTGGCTCTTCAGCCAGCGAGTGCTTTATGTCGTCTGCCGGCCCGATGGCGCC
>JAKLEJ010000213.1 GCA_022711695.1 Verrucomicrobiota bacterium
CTCCGATGAAAGCAGGCCTCCGAATGACCTCGGCCGGCCTGCCCCGTGAGACGACGCGGGTTGTCTTGGTGGGAGGGACCCAGGAACCCCACCCTCATTCCCTTCATCGACGCTTTGCGGCCAGAGTTCCGCCTTCAGGGCTGTCCGGGTGGCGCGTTGGCAGTCCCCGTCTCCCCCCCGACAGCCTAAAGGCTGGACTACAAACAGAAGGCCGGCGGCCGGAAAGTCATTTTGTCTGTTCGCTCACTCGCTTGAGTCGCAAACCAGGCAGGGCCGGGGCGCTGTGCGAAGCCGAATTCTGTGCTATCTTAACGCGCTCTTATGACAACGTCGTCTCTCAGCAAGCTGGCAGCGATGCAATGTGGGCCATGCCACGGCGGCGGCGTCCCGCTGCGAGGCTTGGCGTTGCGCCGCCTGGTCAAGGGGTTGGGCCGCGATTGGAAAGCCGTCAAGGACCATCACCTGGAGAAGGAATTCGAATTCAAGGACTTCAAGTCCGCGCTGGCCTTCACAAATCGTGTGGGCGAAGTGGCCGAGGAACAGGGCCATCACCCGGACATCCACCTGGCCTGGGGCCGGGCGCGCGTCGTTCTTTGGACACACGCGGTCGAGGGTCTGACCCAGAACGACTTCATCCTGGCATCCAAGATTGAAGGGCTGAGCCGGCCCGGATCGTCCTGATTCCGCACGCACGCCGACAGAGCGCAATTTGCGCAACTTCTCCGCTTTCAATCGGCTGCGCATCGAACTCGGGCGGCCCAGTCGAGGCAGGGCTCGCGAGACGCTCGCCCTCCCGGCGCTGATGGGGCATCGTCCTCCACGGGAACGGCTCCGCGGGAGCGTCGCCCTACCGGTAGGAGTGCGCGCAGATTCAAGGGGGCACGCAGGTTCCAGTTGCGAAACAGCCGGAGACGATTATGTTTGCGAACCCTGGGCATTAGGGGATCGCGCATGCCGCCTGGAAGGCGGACGCCCTTGATCGTGCCCGGATGACATTTACATGCGATCTGGCCGCCTGAAGCGCTGCGGATTGACGCCGGCAGGAATCACACTCCTGGCGGTGGCGCTTGTTCCCTCGATCCTGGCGGCTGCTGCCGGGCCCGGCCAAGCCGGCCCAGGCAAAGGCCCGATTCAATTCAACCGCGACATCCGGCCCATTCTCTCGGACGCCTGCTTTCACTGTCACGGGTTCGACCCCAGCAACCGCAAAGCCGATCTGCGGCTGGACACCTTCGAGGGCGCGACCGCGGCGCACGGCGCGCGGCCGGCCGTCAAGCCGGGCGATCCAGACTCGAGCGAGCTTTGGCGCCGCGTCAGCTCGACCGATCCGGCGCAGGTGATGCCCCCTCCCGATTCCCGGAAGAAACTGACCCCGTCGCAGATCCAGGCGCTGAAGGACTGGATCAAAGAGGGCGCGGGCTACCAGAAGCACTGGGCCTTCGAGCCGCCGAGGCGTCCGGCGCCGCCCCAGGTTCGGCAGCCGGGCTGGCCGCGTCATGACATGGACCGTTTTGTGCTGGCCCGGCTCGAATCGGCCGACCTGGCCCCCAGCCGCGAGGCTTCTCGCGAAACGCTGGTTCGCCGGGTGACCCTGGATCTGACGGGACTGCCGCCGACCCTCGAGGAAGTGGAGGCTTTCCTGGCGGACCAGCGGCCGGACGCCTACGAGCGCTTGGTCGAGCGTCTGCTCGGGTCGCCCCGTTACGGAGAGCAAATGGCCCGATACTGGCTGGATGTGGCCCGGTACGGCGACACCCACGGGCTGCATCTCGACAACGAGCGCTCGATGTGGGCCTACCGGGACTGGGTGGTCCAGGCGTTCAACCGCAACCTGCCTTTCGATCAGTTTACCATCGAGCAACTGGCCGGCGACCTGTTGCCGGAGCCCACCCGCGACCAGCTCGTGGCCTCCGGTTTCAACCGCTGCAACGTCACCACCAGCGAGGGCGGCGCCATCAACGAGGAGTTTCAGGTGCGCTACGCCGTGGACCGGGTGGAAACCACCTCCGCCACCTGGCTCGGGCTTACCATGGGCTGCGCCGTCTGCCACGATCACAAGCTCGACCCCATCACCCAGAAGGAGTTTTACCAGGTATTCTCCATCTTCAACAACATCGCCGAGAACGCCATGGACGGCAACGCGCTGCTGCCACCTCCCTCGATCAAGCTCCCCACGCCCGAACAACAGAAGCGCCTGGACGACGCCGCGGCGCGCATCGCAGCGTCGGAGAAGAAACTGCGGGAAATGGTGGCCGCGATTGGCTACGAGGATCCTGCCAGCCAAACGAATGCCCCGAAACCCCAGGCGCGCGAGACCGTTTGGGTCGAGGACGACTTTCCCGCCAAGGCAACGCCCCGTGTCAACGAGGGCAACGAATCCAACCGATGGGTGACCGCCGCCTCCGGCCAGGTCTTCAGCGGCCAGCGGGCCATCCTTCGGCGCGGCACCAACATCCACCAGGTGTTCTTCGAGTCCGCGGCCGAGCCCCTGGTTGTGGGCGGCGGCGACCGTCTCTTTGCCCATGTCTATCTGGACCCGGCCAACCTCCCCAAGGCGGTGATGTTGCAATTCCGAGTGAACGACAAATGGTCGAGGCGCGCCAATTGGGGGGACGAAAACGCCATCGACTACGGCCGGAAAGGCACGCCCGAGAGGGTGCAGGCGGGATCGCTTCCCGAACCCGGACGGTGGGTCCGGCTGGAGATCGAGGCGGCGAAGCTGGGCTTGCGGCCCGGGACCAAAGTCCAGGGCCTGGCCTTCACCCAGCATGGCGGCGCCGCCTATTGGGACAAGGCCGGACTGCTGGCGGTCAACGATCCAGCCCTGAATTCTGACGTTTCCCTGGCCGCCTGGACGAAGTTCGAGGCGGGCTTGGGCGACGAAACCGCGCTGCCGGGCGAGGTCAAGGAACTGGTCCGAAAACAGGCGGCCAAACTCGACGACAAGCAGCGGAAGAAGCTCCGCGATTACTACCTCGAGAACGTCTTCTCGGACGCCCGGACGCCTCTGGGACCCGTCCGGGAGGGGCTCAAGTCCGCCCGCGCCGAGCGCGAGGCCCTGGACAAGGAGATTCCGGCCACGCTGGTCTCGAAGGAACTGGACAAGCCGCGCCCGGCCTGGGTGCTGCTGCGCGGCCAGTACGACAAGCACGGCGAGCCAGTGGGACCGGGAGTGCCGTCGGTGCTGCCGCCGCTGCCCGAGGCGGGGGTCACTAACCGCCTCACCTTCGCCCGCTGGCTCGTGGACACCAACCATCCCCTCACCGCCCGGGTGACCGTGAATCGCCTGTGGCAGCAGTTCTTCGGTGTGGGCCTGGTGAAGACCAGCGAGGATTTCGGCAGCAAAGGCGAGTGGCCCTCGCATCCCGAACTGCTGGACTGGCTGGCCGTGGACTTCATGCAGAGCGGCTGGGACGTGAAACGGCTGGTCCGGATGCTGGTGACCTCGGCGACCTACCGGCAGGACTCGGCCGTGACGGCGCGCCTGGTTCAGGCCGACCCGGAGAACCGGTTGCTGGCCCGCGGGCCGCGCCACCGGCTCGACGCCGAGGAACTGCGCGACAGCGCGCTCTACCTCGGGGGGCTGCTCAACCTCAAGATGGGCGGACGCGGGGTGCGTCCCTACCAGCCCCCGGGGATCTGGGAGGCGGTGGGCTACACCACCAGCGACACCGCCAAGTACACCCAGGACAAGGGCGAGGCGCTTTACCGCCGCAGCCTCTACACGTTCTGGAAACGCACCGCGCCCCCGCCTTCCATGACCACCTTCGACGCGCCCTCGCGCGAGTCGTGCGCGCCCCGGCGCGAGCGCACCAACACCCCGCTGCAAGCGCTGCTGCTGATGAACGATCCCCAGTATTTCGAGGCGGCCCGCCACCTGGGCCACCGCATGCTGCGGCAGGGCGGGGCGACCGACGCCGAGCGGCTGCGTTACGGATTTCGGCTGGCCACCGCCCGCCCGCCCACCGAGGCCGAAGCCGCCGTCCTGGCCCGCGCCCTCGATGAGCAGCGCGGCCGTTTCGCTCCCGATCCGGAGGCGGCGAAGAAGGTGGCGGACGCGGGCGAATCGCCTGCCCCGAGCGACGTGCCGGCTGCCGAACTGGCGGCTTACGCCATGGTCGCCAATCTGCTCCTCAACCTGGACGAAGTGGTCACCCAGAACTAGATGAATCCGGATTTCCATTCGAGGTTTCTCGCGCCGATGAACCGCCGCATGTTCCTGGCCAATGCCGGCATCTCGGCCGGGCGGATTGCCCTGGCCGCCCTGCTGGGCCAGGCGGCTTTGAGCGCGGCGGCCGCGCCCAAACGCGCCCGCGCTCACCCGTCCCTGGCGGGCTTGCCTCATTTCGCCCCCAAGGCCCGCCGCCTGATCTATCTGTTCATGAACGGCGCGCCCTCGCAGATCGACCTGTGGGATTACAAGCCGAAGATGGGCGAATGGTTCGACAAGGACCTGCCCGAATCGATCCGCATGGGGCAGCGCCTGACGACCATGACCTCGGGCCAAAAACGCTTTCCCATTGCGCCCTCGATCTACCGGTTCTCGCAGCGGGGCCAATGCGGGCGCTGGGTGAGCGAACTGCTGCCGCACACGGCCCAGGTCGTGGATGAGTTGGCGGTGGTGAAGACGGTTCATACCGAGGCCATCAACCACGACCCGGCCGCCACCTACATCCTCACCGGCAACATGGTGCCCGGCAAGCCCAGCATCGGCGCCTGGCTTTCCTACGGCCTGGGCAGCGAAGCCGAGAACCTGCCAGCCTTCGTGGTGATGACCCCGCGCTGGTCGGCCAAGCGCGATGCCCAGGCGCTTTACCAACGGCTGTGGGGCTCGGGCTTTCTGCCCTCGCGTCACCAGGGCGTGGCCCTGCGCGCCCAGGGCGACCCGGTGCTCTTTCTCAGCAACCCCGCCGGCGTCACCCCGGACTCCCGCCGCGCCATGCTCGACGGTCTGGCCGGGCTCAACCAGGCCGCTTTCGAGCGCTCGGGAGATCCGGAGATCCAGACCCGCATTGCGCAATACGAGATGGCCTTCCGCATGCAGACGTCCATTCCGGAGCTGACGGACCTCTCCCGGGAACCCAGGTCAGTGCTCGATCTCTATGGACCGGAAGTGACCCAGCCGGGGACCTTTGCCGCCAGCGCCCTGCTGGCCCGGCGGCTCATCGAGCGGGGAGTGCGCGCGGTCCAGATTCTGCACCGCGAGTGGGATCATCACGGCGACCTGCCCCGCGATTTGCCGCTTCAATGCCGCGATGTGGACCACGCCTGCAAAGGACTGATTCTCGATCTCAAGCAGCGGGGATTGCTCGACGAGACTCTCGTGGTCTGGGGAGGCGAGTTCGGGCGCACCATCTATTGCCAGGGCGAGCTCTCGCGCAGCAACTACGGCCGCGACCATCACCCCCGCTGTTACACCATGTGGCTGGCCGGCGGCGGCATCCGCCCGGGCGTCGAATTCGGCGAAACCGACGAATTCAGCTACAACATCGTTCGCGACCCCGTTCACATTCGGGATTTGAACGCGACGATCCTGCACTGCCTCGGGATTGACCATCGGCGACTGAGCTATTCGTTTCAAGGGTTGGATCAGCGGTTGACCGGCACCGAGCCGGCTGGCCCGATCCAGGGGATTCTCGCATGAGCGACACGCCGTCGGACCTCACCCTGTTTGTCGGACGGTTCCACCCGCTGCTGGTGCACCTGCCGATCGGGTTCATCGTGTTGCTCGCGGTTCTGGAACTGCTCGCGCTTCGGCCGCGGTGGCGCCATCTGGCCGCCGCGTCGCAGACCATCGCCGGCCTGGCCGTTCTCGCTTCCGTCTTCAGCGCCGGCTGCGGCTGGCTCCTCTCCCGGGCCGGCGGCTACGACGAGACGCTTCTGCAGCGGCACATGTGGACCGGGTTCGGCGTTGCCGCCGTCATGCTGGTCACCTGGCTGCTGCGCCGACAGGAGCGGCTTGCGGCTTACCGGCTGTTCCTGGCAGGCGCTCTTGGCGTGCTCGTGATCGCCAGCCATCTCGGGGGTTCTCTCACCCACGGCAGCGACTACCTCACCCGCCATGCCCCCGAGCCGCTGGCCACATGGCTGGGCCGCGAGCCTCGCCCTGCGGCCTCCCTCCAAACCGGCCTGGCGGCGGGCGGCGAGAAATCCGTCCACGCCGCCCATGTCCAGCCGCTCTTGGACAAGTACTGTGTTTCCTGCCACGGCCCCGAGAAGTCCAAAGCCGATCTGCGATTGGACACCCTCCAGGGCCTGCTCAAAGGGGGCGAATCCGGTCCGGCGCTCAGCGCGGGCCAGGGCGCCTCCAGCCTCGTGGTCAAGCGGATGCGCTTGCCTGCCGATGACGAGAATCGGATGCCGCCGGAGGGCAAACCCCGCCCCTCCCCGCAGGAACTGGCCCTGATTCAGTGGTGGATCGATGCGGGGGCGTCTCCGGACAAGA
>JAKLEJ010000214.1 GCA_022711695.1 Verrucomicrobiota bacterium
GACCTCACCGGGTTCCACCGCTGTGCCTCGTCTGACTTCACGCGTGATTGGGGGCACTACATAGGCGTTGTGCCGGAAAAATCAAGCGCGGAAACCGCTCATTCCCGGAGGCCCCATGGCGATCTCTGTTACATTCCGCGCGTTTCCCTTTTGAATTGGGTGTATGCTTATGAAAAGAGTTCTTCATGTCCTTCTGGCGCTCTGCTGCGCAACGGCAGGGCGCGCCATGCAGCCGCCCTTCGAGTTCGCCGTCGAAAACGGCCAGGCCACTCTCACGCGCTACAACGGCGACGACGATGAGGAGGTGGCTATTCCTGGGGCGTTTCAGGGACTGCCCGTCACCCGCATCGGGGACGCGGCGTTCCAGTACTGCGTCAGCCTCCGGAGCGTGGTCATCCCCGACAGCGTCACCGCCATTGGGCCTTATGCGTTCTTCGCCTGCTCCGGGCTCAGCAACGTGGTCTTCGGCGCCGGAGTTGTGACCATCGGGGAGGGAGCGTTCCGCTCCTGTGACCGCCTGATCACCGTCGTCCTTCCGAACAGCGTTGTCGAGATTTCCCCATCCGCCTTTCGCAACTGCGCGCTGTCGAGTCTTTCCCTCGGCGGCAACCTCGCCCGGATCGGCGACTCCGCGTTCGCCTATTGCTACAGCCTGAAGAACCTCGTCCTCCCTCCGGGCGTGGGCCGTGTCGATTCCCAGGCCTTTGCCTGGTGCACGGGGCTGACCAACATTTGCTTCGGCCGGGTGAGCACACTGGGAGAGAGGGCCTTCATGTGGTGTTCCGCCCTGAAGCACGTCGTTCTTCCTCCAAACGTGGCCATGATCGAGACCGGGGTGTTCTCTTGCTGCGGCAGTCTGTCGGCCATCGACGTGGATGACCGCAACGGCTCCTATAGAAGCGTGGACGGGGTCTTGTTCGACAAAAGCCAGGCCACCCTGGTGCAGTATCCAGCGGGCCGGGCCGGGCCCTATGCGGTTCCGCGGGGCGTTCGCAGGATCGAGATCGACGCTTTTTATGGGTGCGCGGCGCTGACTGAAATCGCCCTGCCTGCCGGGACGCTCTCGATCGACCACCGCGCTTTCTTCAACTGCCGGGCGCTTCGCGCCGTCACGGCGCCGGCCAGCCTGAGGTCCTTTGGCGTCCAGGCGTTCCTGGGTTGCGGCAACCTCAGGGGCCTGTATTTCGAGGCGGACGCCGTCGGGCCGGAAAATGGAAGTGTGGGTTCCAACCTGTTCCAGGGCGCCACCAACGTGGTCGTGTATTGCCGTCCGGGGACCCGAGGCTGGGGGCCGAGTTTCGCCGGGCGTCCCACCGCGCTCTGGCATCTCTCCCAGCCGGCGATCCTGAGTTTCGGCCCGGACTTTGGCGTGCAGTCCAACCGCTTCGGTTTCATCGTTTCGTGGGCCACCAACGCGCTTGTGGTGGTCGAGACGGCCGCCAGCCTCGCCCCGGCCAACTGGACCTCCGCGGCCACCAACACCATCTCGGTGGGCCCCGACCCCCTCAGCGGCGGCTGGTTCTTCTTCAGCGATCCCCAATCCGTCCTCCAGCCGGGGCGCTTCTACCGCGTGCGCTCGCTCCTTCAGCATTCGCACCGTGACCGGAGATCTGGTCTTTGACAGTGGCGACGCGTTCGAGCAGTTGACAGCTTCCCTTTATCCCTCCGCCTTCAATTGCAGCAATAGCGGCATCGCCAGGGACGGCCGCAGCCCCACAAAGAGGCCGGAGCCCGAAGGGGTGGTCCTGGGCAAAGTCGCCGGCCGGATGTTGGCCTTTGTCGGCCTGGAGCGCATCGGCGGCATTGTCGTGCATGACGTGTCCGATCCTTTCGCCCCGCGGCTGCTGGACTATCTGAACACCCGGATCTTCACCACGAGCTCCGATCTGGGCACAGCAGGCGACCTCGGACCGGAAGGACTTCTCTTCATCCGCGCCGATCCGCGCCCATCCGCGGCTCACCCTCCGGCCAGAGTCCCGCCTTCAGGCGGTCAGGGCAAGCGTGGATCAGGGAGCAGGGAAAAGGTTTGCTGCGTGCGCCGGCGCGGGCTATTCTGCGGCCCGTGCCTCGAGCCTTTCCAATTCCATGAATCGCTGCACAAAGTCCGCATTCCGGTCCTGGCGGCTTGGGTGGCCGGCGCTGGGCGAGTGCTTCCTGTCGTTGGCGCTTGCCCTGCCGGCCGGATTGGCGGCGGTTTCTCCCCAGGCCCGCGTTCTGCTTGACGGCAAACCCGCTCCTGCGCCCAGCTCTGCGGTCTGCGGCCTGGTCTTCGTTGGCCACGATCAGGGGCCGCAAGCCCTCTTCACCGAAAATCCCAGCCAGGCCATGCTCGCTCTGGCCGCCGGCGAAACGGCCGAAATTCTCCTGGCGGTCGAAATCCTCGCGGGCGAACTGGTGGTCGAGGTGGAAGCTGTCCCCCGGGGCGGCGCCGGCGTCGAGGTGTCGCTCTCGGGAGAAGGCTGGAGCGAAGCGCGGGCGCGGTTGCAGGATGCCGCCGTGCGCCTGTCGGCCCGGGGGGTGGGTGCGCGAACCAATCTGGTTCTCTCCCTGCGCGCCCGGGCCGGAACGGAAGCCGCCGGCGTGCTCTGGCGCGATATCCGTGTCACGGCGCATGGCCGGGACGTCCGGACCTCCCTTTATCCCGGCAGCGGCGATGTGGACGTTTGTCCAGCGCGCGAGTTGCCTGCCCTGCGGCCCGCTCTCGAGGAGTTCATGGTCGAATGGGACTGGCGAATGCAGGATGGGATCGGCGCGGCGCGGCAGGCGGCCACTTTCGCCGAGGCTGCCAGCCGGGCGATCGAACGGGGACAGGCCCTGATTCAGGACCTGGAGGTCCGGGGGCTCCACCAGGCAGTCAACCAAACCCGCTGGCAACTCCTCCGCGACGAGCGGCAGCGGATGGCGGCTTCCGGGTCCAGGGACGAAGGCGCGTGGGAAGCCTTGTGGCGGCAGGTTCACCAGGCGCGTCGCCAGATCGCCCTGGCGAACCCGCTCCTGGTCGGACGCCCCCTGGCCTTCGTCAAGCAGGCCCCGGGCGTCTTCAGCCATCAATTGACGCAATACTACGGGAGCTGCGCGCGGGCGGGCGGCGGCGTCTTCGTGCTCGAGGCCCCGGGGCGCTCGATGAAGGCCCGCTCCCTGACGGCGGGTCGCTTCCCCTCGGGCAGTTACCAGCACCTCGATCTTTCGCCTGATGGCAAACGCCTGCTCTTCTCGTATTGCGCAGTGGCTTCCACTCCGCGGAATCGCGAGGAACATCTGGATCGCTTCTATCACATCTACGAAATGGCCTTGGACGGCGGCGGCCTCCGGCAACTGAGCGACGGGCCGTTCGACGATTTCGCGCCACGCTACCGGCCTGGCGGGGGCGTCGTCTTCATCTCGACCCGCCGCGGGGGCTTCCATCGCTGCGGGCGCGGGCCGTGCGCGGTGTACACGCTTTGCATAGCGGGGGCGGATGGCTCGGAGGCGCGGCCGGTGTCCTGGCACGAGACCCACGAATGGGACCCGGCGGTCATGCCCGACGGCCGGATTCTCTACACCCGCTGGGATTACGTGGACCGGCACGCCGTCCATTACCAGCAGCTCTGGTCGGCGCGCTCCGATGGCAGCGGCGCCAGGATTTTTTACGGCAACAACACCCTCAGCCCGGTCGGCATCTGGGAGGCCGTCCCGGTGCCCGGCTCGCATCGGGTGATGGCCACAGCCGGGGCGCACCATGCCATGACCGCCGGCTCGATCGTCCTGATCGATCCCGACCGCGAACCGGACGGCCCCGAACCGCTCACGCGGCTGACCCCGGACGCCCTGTTCCCCGAGAGCGAGGCCCCGGTCGCGATGAAGCCGTCCGGCGCCTGGTCCGCCCCGGTCGGCGTGGTCGCTCCTCCACCGCAGCCGCCGGAGGCCGCTCGCTGGCCGGGCCACTGCTACCGAAGCCCGTTTCCCCTCGCGGAAACTCATTTCCTGGCGGCTTACAGCTATGACGCATTGATCGGCGAACCCACTTGGAACCGGGCCAACATGTTCGGCCTCTACCTGGTGGACGCCTTCGGCAACAAAGAACTGCTCCACCGGGATCTGAACATCAGCAGCCAGTGGCCGGTGCTGCTCCAGGCCAGGCCGCTGCCGGCCCCAGTGACCGCCGCCCTGGACCCGACCCTCGAAAAGCAAGGGCTCTGCTTCCTGCAGGACGTCCATCAGAGCTGGCCGGCGTTGCCTCGCGAGCCCATCGCCCGCTTGCGCATCGTCCAGGTGTTGCCCAAATCCACCCCGCACGCCAACACTCCCATGGTCGGCATCCCCCACGCCTCTCCCGGCCGTCAGGTGCTCGGCACCGTCCCTGTCGAACCCGACGGCTCGGCGTTCTTCCGCGCCCCGGCCGGCCTTCCGCTCGCTTTTCAGGCCCTGGACGCCCGGGGGCTCGCGGTGCAGACCATGCGCAGCCTGGTCTATCTCCAGCCCGGCGAAATCCTGTCCTGCGTGGGTTGCCATGAACACCGTACCACCGCGCCGGCCGCCGGCGCCCGGCCCCTGGCGGCGGCTCGCGGCCCCTCGGACATCGCTCCCGGGCCCGAGGGCTCGAAGCCCTTCAGCTATCCGCTCCTGGTCCAGCCCGTCCTCGACCGCCATTGCGTGCGCTGCCACAACGCCTCGAAACCCGAGGGAAAGGTGGTCCTCAGCGGCGAACCCCAGGGCCAATACACCGCCTCCTACAACGCCCTGGCCCCGCGGGTGTCCTTCTCCGCCTGGGGCGGCAAGAGCGGCGACTTCAGGCAGGCGAATTCGGAGCCGCTGAGCCGGCCCGATTTCTTCGGCCTGCGCGGCAGCCCCGCCCTGATGAAGTGGCTCACCAACCACTACGAGGTGGCGCTGCCGGCCGCCGATCTCGAACGCGTGGCCACCTGGGTGGACGCCAACGCGCTCTTTTACGGGACCTTCGATCCGGCGGATCAGCTTCGGCAGCAGCGCGGCGAGTGGATTGCCGGGCCGGCCATTCAGTAGCGCGGGCTAGGGGCAGACCACCCGGAAGTGTTGCTGCGGCCGGGCCATGTTCGTGACCGCGAAGCGGTAACTGGCCGTGACCGAGCCGACCGTCGCCATGTCCTCCCACCCGCTCAGCCGGTCGAACCCGCTCCGGCCCTGCACCCGGAACAGCAGCCCAGCCGGGCTGTTCCAGACCAGCACCCGGTTCGAGACGATCGTCAGGCTGGGCGCGGCTGCCTCGATCCAGTTCGTGACCGCGTATTGGATCTCGAAGGCCTTCAAGACCGCCATGTGCTGGCAGTTCGTCGAATCCTCGTATTGGATGGGCGGCACGGCGCTCAAGGGCGTGAAGACGGCGGAATCGAAAACCAGGCCGTTGGGGAACTGCTGCCCTCCCGCGCGGACTGGCGCGAGCCGGTTGGTAAGCGAGAAACTCGGCAGCACGTAATCGTAAGGCTTGGTCCGCCGCTTGTTGGTCTTGTCCACGCCGCCCGCCGCCGCATCCGTCGGCACGGGCGAGTCGCTGAGGAATCCCTTGAAGACCGTCACCGCCGTCTCCCCGCGGGAATCGGTGTTCAGGTCGCCCGCGACCACCACCCAGGCGTCGGCGGGGAAGCTCGCCTGGATGTTGCTCTGGATGACGCCCGCCTCGATGGCTCGCGAGCTGGCCCCGCCGCTGCTGTGCAGGTGCACGCTCACCACGTAGAGATCGCGCGGCCCGGGCAGATCGATCTGCGCCCAGGCAAAACCACGGTCGGGCACTTGGGGATCGTCCCACGAGCCACCCTGGCGGATGGGCCAGCGGCTGACGATCCCATTGGGAATCGCGTAGCCGCTCTCGCGATAGAACTGGAAGCCGGGCCCGAAGGCCAGGTCCACAAACGTCCGGAGGTCCGCCGGCGTGCTGTTCGAATACCGGAACTCCTGGAGGGCCGCGATGTCCGGGCGCAGCCCCTGCAGAATCCGGACGCCCGGGCCTTCGTAACGTTGGGGGCTGTCGGTGAGGTTGGCCGCCATCACCGTGAAGGTCAGATTCGTTTGGGCTACGATCGGCGCCTGGCCCCCCGGCGCCACCGCCCCCCCGAGCACGGTCGCCAGGACCGCGCTCAGCCAGGCGCCCGCGCGACGCCGCGCCCTGCGCGCGCTCGGCGACCCGGCAGACAGTGGAGAGGCGTCGTGTTTCAAACCGCCCCATGAGAGCACCGTCGCCGCTGCGTGGCCAGCCCGATTCCTCATTCGGCGTCCCCGGTTGACTGCGCCGGGCGCGGGGCGGATCTCATGCTTTTCGGCGGGGCGCGCGGCCGCTCAGGCCCGCAGCGCCTGGACCACCTGTGCGAAATCCTCGGGCCATGCGGCTTCAAACACCAGGCGCCGGCCTGTCAGAGGGTGATAAAAATGCAGGCTC
>JAKLEJ010000215.1 GCA_022711695.1 Verrucomicrobiota bacterium
CACGTCCCCGCCTCCGGGCCGGCTCTGCGGCGCCGCTTCGTCAGCCGGCCGGCCGCGGTCTGACCGGCCATCGCGCCGACCGCGTCCGCGCTTGTCGCGCCGGCCGCGGTATTCCTGGCCCGGCCCACGGCCGTTATCGGCCTGAGCGCGCGGCACGGGAGGTTGCGGGGCCTGGGCCGGAGCGGGCGCGGCGGGCGGTTCGGGAGCCGCCGGCGGCGCCTCCGGTTCCCGGACCACCGGCTCAGGGCGCGGAGGAGGAGGCGGCGGGGCGGCTTCCAAAGCCGGCGCCTTCTCGGGAGCGGGAACCGCCGGACTCAGGGGCAGTTCTTCGACAGGCGCTTCGGCGGCGGGCTTGCGTGAACGCGGCGCCTTGGGCTTGGCGGCCTTTGGTTTAGAAATGCGTGCCATAAAATCTTCGCGTCAGGTATTAAGAGACACAGCTAGCGCCGTGCGACGGCTATTGGTCTGGAACGCAAGAGCCCCTGTCTTGGAGCGGCACACTCAACCGCTACAAGGCGCAGCCGGCGCTGCTGGCAGCGCGCCGGATGTCTTGCTCAGGCTAAAATATCAGTACGGCAAGGGATATCCGGCGGTCAATTCACGGACACGTTGCCGTACCTTGGCGGCGGCGTCAAGGTTCTTGATGTCGAGGAGGACCTCGCTGATCATGTCGGCAATGGCAGCCATTTCCTTTTCGCGCATGCCGCGGGTGGTCACCGCCGGCGTGCCCAGGCGGATGCCGCTGCCTTGGAATGGAGAGCGCGTCTCGAATGGGATGGTGTTCTTGTTGACCGTGATGCCGGCCTCATCGAGCGCCAGTTGACACTCCTTGCCCGTCAGACTGCGGGCGCCGACATCCACCAGCATCAGGTGGTTGTCAGTGCCGCCGCTCACGAGGCGGAAGCCATTGCGGGCCATTCCGTTAGCGAGAGCCTTGGCATTCTTAAGGATTTGCTGCTGATAGAACTTGAAATCGGGCTTGAGGGCCTCATGGAAGCAGACGGCCTTTGCGGCAATGACGTGCTCCAATGGCCCTCCCTGGATGCCGGGGAAGACCTGTGAATCGATCTCTTTGGCGTACTTGGCTTTGCAGAGAATGAGCCCTCCCCGGGGCCCCCGCAAAGTCTTGTGGGTGGTGGTGGTGACGAAATCGGCGAAGGGTACCGGGCTGGGGTGAAGCCCCGCCGCCACCAGGCCGGCGATATGAGCGATATCGGCCAGGAGCATGGCCCCGACTTCCTGGGCAATCTGCCCCATGCGCTCGAAGTCGATGATGCGCGGGTAGGCGCTGGCGCCGACCGTGATCATCCGGGGTTTGTGCTCGCGGGCCATCTGCGCCAGTTGATCGTAGTCGATCTGCTCGTCGGACTTGCGGACTCCGTAGTGGACGATCTCGAAGAATTTGCCGGAGAAGTTGGCCTTGTTTCCGTGGGTCAGGTGTCCGCCATGACTCAGGTCCATGGTGAGCATGCGGTCGCCGGGCTTGAGGACGGCGAAATAGCAGGCCATGTTGGCCTGGCTGCCGGAATGGGGTTGGACATTGATGTGCTCGGCCGCGAAGAGGCGGCGGGCGCGGTCAATGGCGAGGGCTTCGGAGGCGTCCACATGCTCGCACCCGCCGTACCAGCGTTTGGCGGGGTAGCCTTCGGCGTACTTGTTGGTGAGGACCGAGCCCTGAGCCTCCATCACCGCCGGGCTGGTGAAGTTCTCGCTGGCGATGAGCTCGATGTTGTCCTGCTGGCGCCGGCGTTCGCGCTGGATGATCTCGCTGATCTCGGGGTCAACGGAGCGCAGGTGGAGGCCGACGGCGACAGTCCCGGGCTCGATCTTGCCCACGCGGCGCTCATGGCGGCCGCCCTCGAACCTCGCCGAGAGGAACCCCTCGACCATGCGAAAGGCCTGCTCGGGATCCAGGCCGGCGGGCAGGCAAAGGACGTTGGCGTTGTTGTGCTGACGCGAAACGATGGCGGCGGACTCGTCCACGGCCAGCGCGGCGCGCACGCCGGCGACTTTGTTGGCGGCGATGCTCATGCCGATGCCGGAGGTGCAGACGAGCACTCCGAGGTCGTTGCGGCGGTCAGCCACGCTGTGGGCCACCGCCAGGGCGTAGTCCGGGTAATCGTCGCTGGCCACCTTGGCCCGGGCCCCAAAGTCGGTCACGGCCCAGCCACGTTGTTCGAGATGCGCCCGGAGGGCTTCCTTGAGATCGTAGCCGCCGTGATCGGCGCCCATGGCAATGCGTTGAACGGGGGGATTGGCCGGAGCGCCGGCGCCATTGGTCTGGTTCATAAACTTGAGCACCGAGACCAGACCCTGCTCGATCTGGTCGCGGCAAATTCGATAGACCTCGATCGAGCCGCCGATCGGGTCGCTGATGTCCTTCTCGAAGCCGACCAGCGTGTCGTCAAACTCGCGGAGAAGGAAGGTCTTCTCGGCCGCCTGGGGGTAGAGCATGGCGATGCTCTCGACATGGCTGTGGCTCATGCCGAAGACGAAATCGCTTTCGCCGATCAAGGCCGGGGTCAACTGGCGGCTGCGGATCTGGCTGATATCGATCCCGATATCTTTCATGACCCGGACCGCATGCTCGCTCGGCGGCATCCCATCCACCGCGCCGAGGCCGGCGGAAAGCACACGGTAGTCCCCTCCCGCGCAGTGCATGAAGAGACCTTGCGCCATGGGACTGCGGCAAATGTTGCCGGTGCAGACGAACAATACGGTTTTCATTCGAGCAAGCTTGGTTCTCGCAAGCGGGGCTAGCTTGGGGACAGATTGGGAATCGTCAATTGCGAAAATCAGCCCTGAATCGCTGCGCAAGCCGTCCGGTCCGGCCCGCCTCAGGAGGCTTCGGACGCCCGGAAGCTCGCGCGCGTGCGCGGCGGACTCCGTCGAGCCGGCCTCGCCGTCGTGGCAAGGGCGGTTCTTCAGCGCACAGGGCGTTTGACGACCGCCAACCCCTTGAGCAAATCCACGGCACGGGCCAGGGGCGGATCGCGCAACACCGGGCGGACCGGCTCGCGCGAGCGCAGCAGGGGGCCGTCCGGATCGAAATCGGTTCCTTCCCGGAGCATGCGAACCAGGTCGGCCTCGTTGATCCTCGGGCGCAGGGCACGATTCGTGAGAGAAGCCGGTGGGTTTGTGTCGCCTGAGGAGGCCCGCGACGCCGTCCGGCCAAGGACCCTGTAGGGATCGTCCAGGTAGGCGCGCTCGTCCTCCGGGTTCACCGCCACCAGGATGTCCGGCTTGACGCCATCCTTGGAGAGAGCCTGGCCGTCGCCGGTTTTGACGATGGCGGTGGCAATGCGCAGGCGGCCGCCGGTCTGAAGCGGAAACTCCCGGGTGACAAAGGCCTGGCCGGCCGTGGGGCTGCCGAGCACCAGGGCCGAGTCGGTTGCGCGCAGAATGGCCGCCAGCGCCTCGGCAGCCTGCGAGGTCTGACGATTGACGAGGACCATCACGGGGAGTCTCGAGGAGGGCTGCCCGCCCTTGGAGCGGATCATGCCTTGTCCGTAGTCGATCAGCGCCTGGTCCGGCCCGGTGAACAGTTCTCCCGCGGCGGCGGCGGCCTGGTAATCGGCGCCGCCGCAAAAGCGCAGGTCCACCAGCCAGCCTTTGAGCTTGTTGGTCTGGGCCAGGCTCTTGAGGGCAGCCTGCAGTTCCGGCGCCAGGTTCGAGTTCACCGTCGCCACCCGCACATAGCCGCACGTCCCTTCAAGGACGCTGCTTTTGGCCAGGCTCGGTCCGTTGGCTGCGGGCTCGACGGGGGCGTTGGTGACCAGGCAGGCCAGTGGGGCAAACTGCTGGAGCAGACCTTCGGCCGCGGCGCGGTCCAGCCGGCTCTCGTCGATGTTCACCAGGTTGGTCCGGAGCAGCTCCAGGACCTCCTTGAAGGAGGGGGCCGCGTCGGAAGCCGCAACAGAGGGCGCCAGGGACAGCGCCGCCACGAGTCCAACGGGGGCAAACGCCCGTGACAACCAGTTCATAGCGCCGAGAAGGTGCGCCAGCCGCCGGCCGATGTAAAGCCCCATGGCGGCGGGCCGCAGAGCTACTGGAACTTGAGTCCGCAGCGAGCGCCCACGGCGAGGATGTGATCGCGGGCCCGGGCGTATTCCTCGGGTTTGCCCAGGTGCTCGATCATGAGCGGCGCTTCCTGGGGCAGGCGGGCCAGGCGTTTCAGGAAGGTGTCGTAGTCCAGACGGCCCAGCCCCGGACCGACCTCGCGGAAATGCACATTCATCTCGATGTCCCAGACGAGGTCCTTGGCGTGACAACTGACGATCCACTTGCCCAGCTTGTCGAAGCACTCGTTGAGCAGATCGGTGTTGCGGTAGAAGCGCTCGGGGCAGTTGACCAGGTTGCAGGGGTCCAGGTGGACGCCAAAGCCCTTGCGATCCACCGCCCGAATCATCCGCAGACAACGGTCCGGGCTGTCGGGCATGGCCCAGCCCATCATTTCGTAGCAGAAGCGGGCCCGCCGGGGTTTCACGGCGTCGATGATCTTGCGGGCGTTTTCCACGGCGGCGTCGAAGAACTTCGGGCTGAAGTTGTCCGGGTGCGGTCCGAACCAGGAGTCCGGGTTGAAGGAGCCTGCGATGTCCACGCAGCAGCGCGCGCCGATGGCCTCGGCCAGCGCCAGGCCGTCGGTCACCGTCCGGAGATTCTGCCGCCGTTTTTCGGCATCGGGATCCAGCAGGTTGCACCAGCGACCCACCTCGGCAATGACGACGTCGTGTTTGGCGAACGCGGCGGCGATGGCCTGGATGCGGGCGCCGTCCTCGAGCCGAACGCCCGGGCAATAGGCCGCCCGGTACCCGAGCTTTCGGTGAGCCAGGGCCAGTTCCTCGGGATCGTCCTCCCGGGCGAAAGCCGGCGCCCCCAGGCGAAGCGCGCGCGCCGGCGCCTGGGGCGAAGCGGCGGACAATTTGCCCGGCATCAAACCGGCCAGGGCGGCGGTCGCGGCGGTTTGCCTGAGAAAGTCGCGGCGTTGCAGAAGATGGGTTTTCATGGGTTTCTTTTCGCAGGTTTGGCCGGACCTTTCAACCGGCAAAACCATTTCGGCGCCGGCTACCGGCCGGCGGGACGGTCCGCGGCCAGGGCGTCCATCGTCTCGCGCAGGCAGCGGAAGACGCAGGCCTCGACGGTTTCGGCGAACGGGCCGGGCTGGCCGTAATAGATCATGCTGTCCACGGCTTCGTAGCCGCCCTCGCGCAGCACGCGCAACGACGGAATGTAGCAGGCCACATCGTTGCAGTAACCCGCCACCACCAGGTTGACTCCGGGAAACTCGCTTTCGGCGCGATGCGCGTAATCCACCACCACCTCGCCGCCCAGGCCCAGCAGGGTGAGGCCCGTCCCCACGCCGATGGCCTGCACAGGATAGACCAGCGCGCGCGGCGGCGTCCCGGCGTCATAGGCGGCCAGCATCTTGCGCGCGCGGCGCTGCTTGAAGACATGCGCGCCGCGCAATTCCTCCTCGAAAGCCTCCCGGCTGTGCGGCGCAAACTCGAGGGACGTGGTCCGCCAGGCGCTGCGGATGGGGGCGCTCAGCTCCTGCAAGTCGCCGCGCAGGACCTCGTCCACCGCCCCGGCCAGGGCCCGTCCGTGCTCTTCCACGTTCTCGTAGCGGCCGCGCGGCCGCGGGTTTTGGTCGCCGCCGCAGAGCATCAGGAAAAGGGCGCTCGCGCCGGGGTGAGCCTGCTCGAGTTCGCGCTGGGCGCACCCGGCATAGTCGCCATCCACCTGGTTGAAATCCCCGCCCAGGGTGGTGTTATGGCAGGCGTAGCCAAAAAGCACCGCCCGCAGCGCGCCCTCCGGCGCGCTCACCCGCAGCACGGGCACTCCGTGGTCCACCGGCCCGGCGCCCGCGGGCGCACGGCGGTTCATGGCAAAGGAGGCCGAGCCCCGCCCGAACGCCAGGCGCGCGGGCGCCAGGTTTCGCAACGCCTCCTCGACCACCGCGACCAGCTTGTGTTGCAGCCCTTCCGTAAAGCGGCGGATTTGACCCTCCTCCTCCGGGTTGAAATCGAACATGACCAGGGCGGGCCAGACGACGGGGCCGGCATGGGTGTGCGAGGAATTGAACAACACCTGGGCGCGCTCGAGGCCGCGGGAGTTGCGCAAACGGGCGGCCGCCGCATTCGAAACCTCGGCGGGCAGACCGATGAGATCGGTGGTGACGATGACGGCGCGATGGCCCTGGGCGTCCTCGATCGCCAGGGCCTTGGCCCACAGATCGGTCTTGAGGGCGGAAGCCGCGTTGGTGCGGGCGGCGTAGCCGTTGAGCCAGATGGGCAGGTCCGGCGTGATGCGGACGCGCCCCAAGCCGGCCTTGAAATCGGCGGCGGGGGCCGGGACGACCAGGGCAATGAGCAAAGCCGCGAGCAGCGGG